>JAPDPX010000009.1:217500-311537 GCA_034506255.1 candidate division KSB1 bacterium
TGCTGGAAGGTTAAGAGGAGAGGTTAGCCGCAAGGCGAAGCTTTGAATCGAAGCCCCAGTAAACGGCGGCCGTAACTATAACGGTCCTAAGGTAGCGAAATTCCTTGTCGGGTAAGTTCCGACCTGCACGAATGGTGTAACGACTTGGGCGCTGTCTCAACCAGAGGCTCGGCGAAATTGTAGTACCGGTGAAGATGCCGGTTTCCCACAACGGGACGGAAAGACCCCATGAACCTTTACTATAGCTTAGCACTGTGTTTCGGTATTGCATGTGTAGGATAGGTGGGAGACGTCGATCCGGCGGCGCCAGCCGTCGGGGAGTCAACCTTGAAATACCACCCTTGCTATATTGAGACACTAACCTGGCACCCTGATCGGGTGCAGAGACCCTGCTAGGTGGGTAGTTTGACTGGGGCGGTCGCCTCCCAAACGGTAACGGAGGCGCCCAAAGGTTCCCTCAGCATGGTCGGCAATCATGCGTAGAGTGTAAGCGCATAAGGGAGCTTAACTGTGAGACTAACAGGTCGAGCAGGTGCGAAAGCAGGGGCTAGTGATCCGGCGGTCGTGTATGGAAATGCCGTCGCTCAACGGATAAAAGGTACTCTGGGGATAACAGGCTTATCGGGCCCAAGAGTTCACATCGACGGCCCGGTTTGGCACCTCGATGTCGGCTCATCGCATCCTGGGGCTGGAGAAGGTCCCAAGGGTTTGGCTGTTCGCCAATTAAAGCGGTACGTGAGCTGGGTTTAGAACGTCGTGAGACAGTTCGGTCCCTATCTGTTGTGGGCGTAGGAAATTTGAGGGATGCTGCTCCTAGTACGAGAGGACCGGAGTGGACGGACCTCCAGTATACCAGTTGTCACGCCAGTGGCATCGCTGGGTAGCTGTGTCCGGATGGGATAAGCGCTGAAGGCATCTAAGCGCGAAACCCTTCCCAAGATGAGATTTCCCCTGTCGCTTCGGCGACGCTGAAGGCTCCTCGCAGATGACGAGGTCGATAGGCCACAGGTGCAAGAACGGCAACGTTTTCAGCCGAGTGGTACTAATCAGCCGTGCGGCTTAACCAATTTTTTTCATCCGCAACGAAAGGTTATTTCTGGTTTTCACCAACTGCTGTAACAGCATACGCTCATTGATCTATATCGCAAAAAAATTCCGGTGACTTTGGCGGAGGGGCAACACCTCTTCCCATTCCGAACAGAGTCGTTAAGCCCTCCAGCGCCGATGGTACTGCCTTGGTGACGAGGTGGAAGAGTAGGTCGTTGCCGGAAATTATATGGCCTTCCCGATGAAAATTAGGAAGGCCTTTTTTGTCTCTTGCTGTCCCACCCAAGCCCATGACACTGCAGGATGACAATTCTGTTGCATTTTGCCTGCGTTTTTCCTATTTCCGCCAGGTGACGTATGCGCCTCCTCTTCATCAACAAAGCGCCGCGTCAACCAGTGTTGCCCTCTCAGCATGAACTGAAACCCTCCCATGCCCCGGCCGGCGTGGGAGTCCCCGCTAATCTCAGGTGGCACACATGGCTTCGCTTGTCGGCCGCATTCTCGGCAGCGGTCGCTACGAAATTCTCGAACTTTATGGCAAAGGCGCGTTCGCGGAAGTCTACCGCGGCCGCCAGATTAATTTGAATCGTGACGTCGCGGTCAAGGTGCTCAATGAAACCTCGAGCCGCGATGAAAGTCTGGTCAAGCGCTTTCATCAGGAAGCGGCGGCTGTCGCCCGTTTTGATCATCCCAACATCATCAAGATTTTCGACCACGGTCAGGAAGGGCTGGTACATTACTACGTCATGAACTTCCTGCCGCGCACTCTGCGCAGTCTTCTGCATCCCAATCGCCCCCTGCCCGTCGATATCATCTTTCAAATCGCCAACCAGCTTGCTGCCGCACTGGCCTACGCGCAAACCGTGGTCAATAATTTCGTCCATCGCGATCTCAAGCCGGAAAACGTCATGCTCGATCAGAGTCACAATGCTGTGCTGTCCGATTTTGGTCTGGTGCGTGGCGATGAACTGGCGCGTTTGACCGTGGGCGACAACGTCATCGGCACGCCCACTTACATGTCGCCGGAGCAGATTCGTGGCAAGCCTTTGGACCCCCGCTCCGATCTTTACGCGTTGGGCGTCTTGCTGTTTGAATGCGCCACCGGCTCCCCGCCCTTCAAGGGCGATTTGATGAGCGTTTGCCATCAACACGTCAACGTGGCGCCAGTCAGTCCCCGGACACTCAACCCGGACTTGCCGCCCGGGCTCGAAACGCTGATTCTCAAATTGCTCGAAAAATCGCCGGCGCACCGCTATCAAACTGCGTCAGAAGTGCTGCTGGCACTCGCGGAGTTCCCCAGGCAGCCAAGCCAGCCCGGTCTGATCTATTCCCAGCCAACCCTGCCTGTGTCACCCCGGCCCGCAACGACTCCCGTGTCAGTGCCAATGGAGCCCCCCGCTGCTGCGGCCCCGGCGCCGGCGCGTCCCGCGAGTTCCAGCCGGCGGCTTTGGCCCACTCTCTCGTTCGTCGGAATTGCGGCTGCCACTTTGGTTATCGCATTGCTCACTTTCCTGCGTGTACCCCAACCGGAATCGCGGCCGCCGCAGCCAGCCTCGGAACCGACTCGCCCACAAGCAGCCGTGAGCCGGCCGGCAGGACTCACCGCGAGGGCCGGCCGGCTCGAGGTCAAGAGTACCCCGGAAGGTGCGATGATTGAAATCGACGGCATCAGCCAAAAGCGGCGAACACCCGCGCGTTTCGACAGCCTGCCGCCGGGGCGTTACCACGTGACTTTGCACCTGCCGGGTTTTCAGGTGTGGCGTGAGGTCGTGACCATTGAGAAGGGGGGGACGGCCATACTGTCGGCGGCATTGACGCCGGCAGCGGAGCGGCCGGTGGTGACGACCGTGGCGCTGCGCATCACCTCCCGGCCGCCGAGCGAGATTTTTCTCGATGGCACCAGCATCGGCAAACCCGCCAGCGGCGTGATCACAGTCCCGGTTGCGCCCGGCCCGCATGAGCTGCAATTCCGGCTGGCTCCCCACCCCGCCATCAGCCGTCACCTTGTGGTCAAGGCGGAGAAATCGCAGGAATTTGACATTGATTTGTTGGGTGAGATCAGTGTGCAAGCATTCGATGAGGCCGGGGATCCGGTGTTTGGTGCCGTCTTTTTGAATGGACATCAAGTCGATTGGAAGCCGGATGGCTCACGCCAGCACGTGCTCATCGGCGATTACGAAGTCACAGTCCGCAGTTTTGGTTTTGTGATGGCGGAACCTTCCAAAAAAGTCAGCGTGCGCGGTGGTGAATACCAGCCCATTGTCATTCAAATGAAGAGAGAGTAACGCTGCCGCTCCCGCCTGTTCACTTCCCCGCCCGCCTTCTTGGCCCCCGCCGCACTTACGCAATCGCATCACGCCGCAAGTACAATCGCAGATATACAAGCAACTTTGCGAGAAGAATCATGCTGCCTTGATGTCAATTTGGATTGCCAACCTCCAGCTGCCGTAATGATCACCTCCTGATCAGGAGCGCCATGTCGAAAGCATGGCCGGTCGATGATATCCACCTGCCAAAGCCACGGCTCGAATCCCCTGTTGGGGAGGGCATGATCAATTCTATCAACAACCGTGTGGACCTCGCCTCGAGCCTCGATCCGTTCAGCTCAATGGAATGGTTTTGCTTCGACACCGGCAATCGGTCGCCATTCCGGATTTGGACTTTCGGTCATGTGATGCTGCCGGTTTGCCGGGGGGTGCTGATTGTCCGGCTGTGCCGCCAAGGGGGAATGAACAGCATGCCCCGGCATGCTGTTAGAACACAGTGAATGAAGACAAAGGGTCATAGCTATGTTTCGTTGTTCAGGATGTCATCGGTTTCTTCAGGTGACGCTTGCGAGTCTGCTGCTGCTTCCCTTCTGCGGTGGCCGCAGTCTGGCGCAGACTGGTGCACCGCTTGCGACCACGACCACCGCGGAGTACAAAAAATCGAATCAAAGCAAGGTCTTCTATCACGACGGCTTTTGGTGGGCGCTGGCCTTTCATGAGGTCCAGGCCGCCTGGTACCTCTGGAAATACAACGGCACCTCCTGGAGCCGGACGAACAAGCTCGAAAAGAGCACGAGTTATCTGCCCGACGTGGTGCTCAATGCCGCACAAAACCGGCTCTATCTGTTCTTCTCGCATCACACCCAGCCCAAGCTGCGGCGCTACACCTACTCCGCCGGCACCTGGGCGATCGATTCCGGCTTTCCCAAAAAGACATTCACCGATTTTGTCAACGCCGATCACAGCAACCCCGTCAGCATGGTCCAGTCGAAGAACGGTGATCTGTGGATTTTTCGCATTGACAGCAACCGGCTGCAGGCGAAGCGCTCTTCCGATGCGGGGGTGAGCTGGAGCAATGTGATCACCATCAAGGCGAGTCTCAACGATCCCAAGGGCACCACCGATGCCGTTGCCTTCACGGCAGCCGGTGAAAATTATGTTGGCGTGGGCTACGGAGAATCCGGCAGCGGCACGCGGCGCTTCGGGTTCTTCCGGCATCGCGATGGCGATCCGGACAGCGTGTGGACGGATGAGTCGGCGCAGGTGATGCCTCTCGGCAGCGAGAACGCGCAGAACAACGTGTGCCTGGCGGTGGATGGCACAAACAATGTTTATATGTTTGTGCGCACAACCGGTGGTGCCAGTGCCGATCCACGCAACACTCTTTATAAACGAAATGCGAGCGGCATCTGGTCGGCTTTTGTGGTCAATACCGTCGGCTCCGGCGTGGCCTGGCACTCGCCTGCAATCACGATCGACGGCGAGAACGGCCGGTTGTATCTCTTCGGCCGCAATGCCAGCAGCAGTATTGTGGAATACAAGACGGCCCTGATTGGCCAGGAACATACGCTCACCAGCGCCACCATCCAGACGGCCCTGGCGAACGGCACGCAGGCATTCAGTGATTTGAGCGTGCCCGGCGGTTTGCTGAATTCGGGCACGGATCTTCTGATCACCGCAGACAACACCACCGCCAATGACATTTGGTTCAACAAGCTCGATATCAGCGCCGGCAGTGCACCGGTGGTGGTCGACGAGGTGAATGTCAATCCGCCAACCACCGCCGTGGCAGGAGAATATACCATCGCTTTCAGCACCAGCCCTTCCGGAAATTTGGCAGCCGGCAGCGGCACGATCACTGTGACTTGGCCGGCCGGCACGACCGTGCCGGCGGCAATCTCCGCAGCCCAGGTTACGGTCAACGGTGTAGCCGCCAGTGCAGTGACAACCAATCCTGCTGCCCGTCAGGCAGTGGTGACCGTCGCGGCAACCGTGCCGGGTAGCAGCGAGGTGTCGCTGGTCTTCGCGGCCGCGGCCGGGATCATCAATCCCGCGACTCCGGGCAGCTATACGCTGACGCTTGCCACCAGTGCGCAGCCACTGTCCGCCAGCTCACCGGCTTACAATATTAACTCGCCATTGCTGGTGGGAGATGTCACAGTAACACCGAATTACACGCAGGCGGCGGCGGGTTATACCATCCCATTGACGTTGGGAAGCGCGGGCGCACTGACCGCCGGCAGCGGCACGATCACCGTCAGATGGCCGGCGGGTACGGCCGTGCCCGCTGCAATTACCGCGAGCAATGTGCTCATCAACGGCGTGGCTGCGGCCGCGGCCGGGAGCGACAGCAGTTTGCGGCAGGCAACGATTACCGTTCCCCAGGATCTCACGGGCGGCGGCAATGTGGCCGTGGAGTTTCTGGCGCCCGCTGGTTTGCATAATCCGGCAGTCACAGACAGCTTCACGCTGGAGGTGTGGACTTCCAGCGAGGGCAGCGCGCAGGCCTCGCCGCCTTATGCCATTGAGGCCGGGCCGGCCGTGACAGTCTCGGCAGTCACCGTGAGCCCTGATAGCGTGAGTGAAGTGGCGGCCTACACCATTCCCATTACTCTCTCGACCGGCGGGGGTTTGCTGGCCAATCATGGCAGGATCACTGTCACCTGGCCAGCCGGCACCGGACTTCCCGCCACCATCAACAGCAGCGCGGTAACGATCAACGGCCAGCCGGTCGCTGCAGTGATCACTGATCCGGCACAGCAGCAAGCCACGATCACAGTGGCTGCAACGCTGGCCGGGGGATCGCTGGCGACTGTCGTTTTTGATGCCAGTGCTGGACTAATCAACCCCGCCAATGCTGGCCAGTACACGTTGACGGTACACACCAGCGCACAGGTTGTGGATGGGGTCTCGCCGGCTTATGAAATCAAGTCCTCGACAGGGGTGGCACGACCAGTGGTCGGCAGTGGCGACGGTCTGGCGCGGCCCAATCAAAACCGCGTGTTTCATCATGCCGGCTCCTGGTGGCTGATCGCGCTCAACAAGTCCGATCAGCGCTGGAAGCTGTGGCAGTTGGTGGACACGACCTGGACGGTTCGACTCGAATTGTCCAACTCCAATATTGATCGACCGGATTGTTTTCTGGACGGTGCCAACAATCGTCTTTACGTGCTGCTGTCGCACACCACCCAATCACGGTTTCTCCGGCTCACTTATGGCGGTGGTGGCTGGGCCATCGATGCCGGTTATCCGGCCAATGTTCCCGGTGCCCGCCACAGCGGTGGCAATCCGCTGTGTTTCACACGTGCGCGCAACGGCGAGCTTTGGGTGTTTGGCATCGGCGAGAGTGCGCTGCGTGCGACCTATTCGACCAATGAAGGTTTGAACTGGTCGGCTATTTTCGTGGTGAAGGCCGGTTTGCATGCCAGCACCGGCATGGTCGACTGTCTGCCGTTTACCACCGGGGGCGTGAATTACATCGGGGTTGCTTATGGTGAAGATGCGGTGCCCGGTGCGGTTTACGGTTTCCTGCGGCATCAGGATGGTCACGCCAGCACGACCTGGAGCGACGAAAGCGCGCAACTGACCTCCTTCGCCGGCACCAACGCAGATGATCAGGTTGCCATGGCCGTTTCCGACGATGGCACCGTTTATTTGGTGACCAAGACCGACGGCAGCGGCAGCACCGGGGTTTACAACGGCCTTTACAAGCGCACGCCCAGTGGCAGTTGGCAGAGTTTTGTCGTCAATCGGGGCAGCGGATGGTCGTCGCCGGCGATCGCCCTGGACGAGAGCAATCACTATGTGTATCTCATCGGTCATGATGGCACGCATGAGCGCGGTGTGTTTAAGAAAGCGGCCTATGGCAGCGAGAGTGATTTTGAGAATGCGACGACGGTGGATTTGTTTGTCAAGGCCGGGGTCGATTTTGATCATCCCTCGCTGGCACCGCATAATCACACCAGCGCCACCGGTCTGCTGGCGGTGATGGAGAACGAAAGCGCGCTCGAGAACTGGTACAATTTGCTCGCGCTCGGCACGCCGCCGGCAGGGCCGCTCACCATCAACAGTGTAACTGTTTCTCCCGCAACGGCCGGCCTGACGGCTGCCTACAGCATCAATCTCACGCTGGGCAGCACGGGTGCGCTCGCGGGCGGCCTCGGCACGCTGACCATCACGTGGCCGGCAGGGACGACGGTGCCGTCCAGCATGTCGACCGCGCAAGTGACCGTCAACGGCGTGGCCGCAGCAGGGGTGACTTCCGAAGCGAGCCAGCGCCGCGTCACTGTTACCGTGCCCACGACATTGAATGGTGGCAGCAGCGTCAGCCTGGTTTTTGCATTGGGTGCGGGGCTGGTGAACCCGGCGGCTGGCAGCTACACGCTGCAAGCGTTCAGCAGCGCGCAACCCTCGCCGGCAACTTCTCCGAGTTACAACATCAATGAACCGCAGCCGGTGACCGTCAATGCGATAACGGTTGCGCCCACCCAGGTTGCTGCGGTGGCGGCATATACCATTCCCGTCATCCTTGGCAGTGAAGGGGCGTTGAGCGGTGGCGCGGGCACGATCACCGTCACCTGGCCGGAAGGCACGATCGTGCCGGCAGCAATGGCCGCCAGCAGTGTGACGGTCAATGGTGTGGCTGCCCAGGCGGTGGCGGCTGATTCGCTGCAGCGTCGAGCAGTGGTGACCGTGCCGGCCAGCCTGGCGGGTAATGACACCGTTTCCCTGGTCTTCACCGCTGCCGCCCACCTCATCAATCCCGCGCTGAGCGGCAACTATACGCTGCAAGTTTTCACCAGCCAGCAGACGCCGCCGGCCACCTCACCGGCTTATACCTTGACGGACAGCACGCCGGTGGCGATTGGCAATGTCACAGTCAATCCCAACCGGGCCTTTGCGGCGGCGGCATACGCGATTCCTTTGACCCTGGGTGTGAATGGCGGGCTGGCCGGTGGCAGCGGTACGATCACTGTGACTTGGCCGGCCGGCACCACAGTGCCCGCGACAATCGCCGCGGCCAATGTGACGGTCAATGGCGTGGCTGCCCATGCGGTGGCCGCCGATTCGCTGCAGCGCCGTGTGGTGGTGACGGTGCCGGCGACTTTGGCCGGCAATGCCGGTGTCACCCTGGTCTTTGCCGCGGCCGCGGGCGTGACCAACCCGGCGGCGGGCAGCTATTCACTCGTGGTGTTCACCAGCGCGCAGACCAACAGCGCCAGCTCACCGCTTTATCAAATCATCGCGCAACCGCCGGTGGTGGTGAATGCCATCAGTGTGACGCCAAGCTACAAAGGCGAGGCGGCAGCTTACAGCATACCTCTCACACTCGGTCCGCATGGCGGCCTGACGGGTGGCAGTGGCACGATCACGGTAACCTGGCCCAATAATACCAGTGTGCCGGCGGGCATCAACGCGGCCAATGTCACGGTCAATGGCATTGCTGCTCAGGCGGTGACCTCAGAATCCTCGCAGCGCCGCGCCACCGTAACCGTTCCTGCGACACTGGCGGGCAGTGCCAGTGTGACACTGGCTTTCGCCACAGCCGCGAACATCGTGAATCCCACGACCACGGGCAATTACACGCTGCAGGTCACGACCAGCAAGCAGGATTCGATTGCAACTTCTCCTGTGTATCTCATCGAAGCGCAACCGCCCGTCGCGGTGAGCGCGGTCACGGTCAATCCCAACTATGCCGGCGAAGCCGCGGAGTACACCATCCCGCTCACGCTCGGTGCCTATGGCGGCTTGACCGGCGGCAGCGGTGTGATTACGGTGGAGTGGCCGGCCGGCACGACGGTGCCCGCCAGCATGGCGCCGGCTGAGGTCAAGGTGAATGGCACTTCCGCCAGCGCAGTGAGCACCAACCCCGCGCAGCGCCGCGCCATGGTCACAGTTCCGGCCACGCTTGCCAATGGCGCCAGTGTCACGCTGTTGTTCACCGCGGCCGCGGGCGTGATCAATCCTGCCGCTGGAAACCACACGCTGTCCGTTTTCACCAGCCGGCAGGATTCGCCCGCCAACTCGCCGGCTTATGCAATCACCACGCAACCGCCGGTGGTGGTCGGCAATGTCACGGTCAATCCCACGATTGCCGGCGAAGTGGCGGGTTACACCATTCCGATCACGCTGGGAGCCTATGGCGGGCTGACCGGCGGCAGTGGCACGATTACCGTCACCTGGCCGGAAGGCACGAGCGTGCCGGGCAGCATCTCCACCGGCAGTGTGACGGTGAACGGTGTGAATGCCGCGGCGGTGAGCAGCAACAGCACGACACGGCAGGCCACGGTCACCGTGCCCAATACCCTCGCCAATAATGCCAGCGTCAATCTTGTCTTCACCACGGCGGCGGCGATCTTGAATCCCGGCACCAGCGGAGATTATTCCCTGCTGGTGCACACCAGCAAGCAGACCGGCGACGCCGCTTCGCCCGGCTATACCATCGATCCCTCACCCAATCCGCCGCCCTCCGGGACCGGCACGGCCATCGCGGGCACTGGCGGCGATTTTGACAAACCGCATCAAAGCCGCGTTTTCTACCATGATGGCAAGTGGTGGCTGGCAGGCTTGAAAAAGAGTGAGAACAAATGGAAGTTGTGGAAATTCGATGGCAGCAACTGGGTTGATCAGGGGCTGGTGATTGCCGACACCAAAACCTACCGGCCGGATTGTTTCCTGAACAGTGCGGCCAACAAACTCTACATTTTCGTCTCCGGCGGCACGAAGTCGCAATTTTTGCGGCTGAGCTACAGCGGCGGCGCGTGGAGCAAGGATGCCGGCTATCCGGTGAACATCACGCATTTCACCCACAGCGGCGAATATTCCATCAGCTTCTCGCGCGCCGACAACGGCGAGCTGTGGGCCTTCCGCGTCAACAGCAATCAACTGGAGGGCATCGTTTCCACCAATGAGGGGACGAGCTGGTCGGGCGTAATCGTGCTCAAAAGCGGTCTGAACAACACCGCGCTCACCGACTGCCATGCCTTTGCCAGCGGCGGCAACCACTACATGGGCGTGTGCTATTCGGAAAATTCCACCACCAACTCGATTGTCGGTTTCCTGCGTCACAGCGATGGCAGCAGTTCGACGGCATGGACGGATGAGAGCGGCAGCTTGCCGCCCTACAGCGGCACGCGTTCCGATGATCACATCAATATGGCAGTGGCCGGCAACGGCACGGTCTATCTCATCACCAAAACCGACGGCGGTGGCGCTTCGATCGTCGACAACGGCCTGTACAAGCGCTCGCCCTCCGGCACGTGGCAGTTGTTCGCGGTCAATCGCGGCGGCGGCTGGACGCGGCCGGCGCTCGCCATCGACCAGAGCAACAATTTCCTCTATGCCATCGGCGCGCCGGAAGGCAGCGAGCGCCGCGGCTATTACAAGAAAGCCGCGCTTGGCAGTGAGGGCGACCTCGAAACCGCCAGCAGTGTGACGATCTTCGAAGGCAGCAACAACTACTTTGTCAATCCCTCGGTGGCGCAGCACAATCACACCAGCGGCAGCGGCGTGATGATTGCGATCGAGAATGATTCCGAGCAGCAGCTTTATTACAACCTGCTCAATCTCGGCCCGGCGCCGCCACCCAGTCCGGTGACCGTCAACAGTGTGACGGTCAATCCCGCCACCACCAGCGTGACGGCGGCCTACACGATTGGCATCACCTTGGGCAGCGCGGGCAGCTTGGGTGGCGGTGCCGGCACGATCACGGTGACCTGGCCCGCCAACACCACGGTGCCGGCCGCGATTGCCAGCAGTGCGATCACGGTGAATGGCATCGCGGCGGTCAATGTTGCCACCAACACCGCCGGCCGCTTTGCCGTGGTGACGGTGCCCGCGAATCTGGCGGCGAATGCCAGCGTCACGCTGGAGGTGACAGCCGCCGCCGGCATTGTCAATCCCGGCACGCCAGGCGCCTACACGCTGCAGGTCAAGACGAGTGCACAACCGGTTCAGGCCACCTCACCGAATTACAACCTGCAGGCGCCGGTGCCGGTGACTGTCAGTAACATCACGGTGCTGCCCGACACTGTCAGCCGTGTAGCGGGTTATACGATTCCCCTCACGCTGGGCAGTCAGGGTGCATTGACCGGCGGCAGCAGCACGATCACGATCACCTGGCCGGCGGGCACCACGGTTCCGGCGAGCATGGCCGTGAGCAGCGTTACCGTCAACGGGGTAAACGCCGCCAATGTCACCACCACGCCGGCAACACGGCGGGCAGTGGTGACTGTGCCGAATTCGCTGGCCGCTGGCGCAAGTGTCACCGTGCAGTTCGCGCAGGGCGCCGGGATCGTCAACCCGGCTGTCGCCGGCTCCTACACGCTGCAGGTCCAAACCAGCAGCCAGCCGGTTGACGCAACCTCGCCATCCTACACGCTGGTGGCCCCACCAGGGGGCAATGCCGGCGCGCTGGTGCACGCCAACACCATGGGTTTGTTTGAGGCCTCCAATCAAAGCAAACTCTTCCACCACGACGGCATGTGGTGGCTGGCGGCTTATGATCGTACGGTGAATGATTGGTATCTGTGGAAATATGCCGGAGGCAACTGGACGCGCAACCTCCTGATCGAGTACAACCAGAACTCCCGCATCGATATTGTGCCGGATTCCCCCAACAATCGCTTTTTCGGACTGGCCTCGCTGGATACCGGCTCGCTCTTCGGCCGGGTGGGTTACAACAGCGGCACATGGGCGGTGCAATCGTCGACAACGCTCAGCGGCTTCACACATGATGACGAGCCGCGGCCACTGTGTTTGGTGCGCGCCAGTAATGGCCATCTTTGGGTATTCCGTGTCAATGCCGGCAGCCTCGAGGCGCGGCAATCCACCGACAATGGCACCACCTGGTCGGGCACCCTCACGCTCAAGTCCGGCATCAGTGGCAACCGTGGCATGGTCGATGCCGTGCGGTTCAACGCCGGTGGCGTCAATTATGTCGGGGTCTTTTATGGCATGTTGACGGCGGACGGCGGCACCGCCTATGGTTTTTTGAAACACGATGACAATGCCGCCGCCGGCACCTGGAGTGATGAAAGCAGCGCGCTGACTTTCTTTGGCAATGAGCGCGCCGAGGCCGGTCTCTCGGCGATGGCGGCGCCCGACGGCCGCGTGTATGTGCTGACCGCCAACAGCAACGCCAGCGGTGCGGATCCCGCCAACACCCTCTACGTGCGGGCCACTGGCGGCACGTGGAGCAAATTTAAAGTCAATACTGCCAATGGCAGCCAGCAGTGGCGCAGCCCGGCACTGGCCATCGACGCCAGCAACAATCGCCTTTATGTCATGGGCATTCGTACCACGGCCCCTGCGCGTGGCGAATACAAAATGTGCAGCCTCGGTTCCGAGTCAACGTTGGAAACGCAGCCGGTCAGTGTGCTGTTCGCCAATGGCAGTGATGACTTCGACCACCTCAGCGCGCCGGCAGAGCCATTCACCAACACGACGGGTCTGATGGTGGCCGCCGCCAACCTCAGCGCGGACGCAATTTGGTATAATCAACTCATCGGGGGCACCGCCAAGTTTGGGGCGCCCGCGGCGGAGGTGGCCGACGCGCCCCTGGTGGAAGGGGTGCAATGTTATCCCAACCCCTTCAATCCCGAAACCACCATTCGTTTCGTGCTGTCGCAGAACCGCAGTGTGCGCTTGCAGATTTTCAATCTGCGCGGCGAGCTGGTGCGCATGCTGGTCAACAAGGACATGCCGGCCGGCGTGCATGAAGTGCGCTGGAATGGCCGTGACAAGACCGGCCGGCCGGCGGCCAGCGGCATCTACTTTTATCGCCTGGCACTCGACGGTAAAGTCTTCACCGGCAGTATGCAGATGATCAAGTAGCTTTGTGCTTGCAAGAACGGAGCAAGAGCATAACCGGCGGGCTTGCTTTTTCAGGAGGCCCGCCTTTTTTGTTGGAGGAGAAGGAAGGCCGGTTGTCCGTCTGCCACTGGCAGAGGATGCTCGGTTAAATCCAACTGCGCAGCCACATGCGTTGATAAAAGGCGCCGAGCGGAAGGGGCTGGGCCGTCCAGAGAGGAAAGAAGTAAAGTGCGCACAACACGACCGCCAGCACGGCCATGGCTGCCAGCTCACGCGGCAATCCCCCCCGCTGCCACAGTCGCACCAGCAGAGCGGCGAGCAACATGATGGAGAAGGGCAGGGCTCCCATGAAATGATACAAGAAGCTTGCGCGTGAGATCAGGGCGAAGGGCAGATAATGCAGCGCCAGCGCCAGCACGGCGAACGCGGCTCCAAAATGACGGTGCACCACCGCCTGCCACAAGCCGGCGCCCACCCCGGCCAGCGCCAGCCACCATAAGGCGGGATTGCCGAGCAGCAAAATGGTGGTGGTTTGGCCGGTGGCAGCCACCTGCCAGAAATAATTCACCGGCCGTTGCAGCAGCGGCCAGCTCCACCAGGGTGAGGCGTAGCCATGTCCGGCCTGCAGGTGGGCATGATAGCCGAACATTTGACGGTGCAGCTCGAAGAAGTGGTGCTGGTCATTCTGCTGCAGATGAATCAGAAAACTGGCAGAATAGACCAGCGCCGGCATGACCACACAGGTGAGCAGGAAGACGTCGGGGTGAATGCCCGCCAGCCGTGACAGCAGGCCGCTGCCGGGCAGTCGTGCTGCCAAGCATGGCCATTGCTGCCGGGCCTTGGCCAGTAGGAAGATGAGGAAGATGACGGCGAAACTTGCGGCCCCAATCCATTTGACCGCCGTGGCAGCTCCCATGGCCATGCCGCTGCCCAGCAGGTAAAGCCAGCGTGGTTGTCGCGGCTGTTCGCTGCCCGCCTGCAGAAAAAGCCGGTAAGCCAGCAGGCAAAAGAACACCGCGAAAATGTTGATCAGGCCGGTGCGTGATTCCACTAGCAACACGCCGTCCGCAATGGCGAACAGTCCCGCGAGCATGGCCGCCCGCCGGTCGGCGAACAGTTGCAGCGTCAGGCGATAGATCAACAAGATCACCGCGATGCCGAACAGTGCCTCCATGATCCGCCAGCCCAGCGGCACGTTGCCGAAAAAACGGATACCGAGCGCGATCAAATATTTTCCCAAGGGAGGATGCGCATCGAAAAAGGCGGTTCGCTCGAGATAATTGTTGGCGAACACCGGAAAATACACTTCGTCGAAAACCATTGTCGCGGGCGTGTCGAGGCGCCATAAGCGGGTGAAGGCTGCCGGCAGCAACAGGGAAAGCTGCAACCAATAATCCGGGCGCTGCTGCAAGGCGGCTGTGATGCGCTGCCAGCCGGCCTGCCTGAATAAGCTGAATTTCATTTTCCGTCCTCCCCATTTGTGCGGAGGGGGAGGGCAGCAGGCCACGAGCCTCGATGACCTTTCTGGGCGTCAAACAGGGCACTCATGGCCGCCCCAGCCGGCGTCACTTGGTAAACGCGGTAGTTTTCTGTTTGCGCCACGAGCGGAAACCGGCGGTCGAGCCGTTTACAAACCTCGCCATAGCGGTGATGCTCGTTGGGGCCGCAGACAATGTAATCGACACCGGCGGAAAGCAGTGTGGACTCTGCTGTGCTGTCGCCGCGGTAGAGTGCGGCCACCTTCTGTTGCGCCGCGCTCACCGGCAGCCCGTGCGACATGACATGACCGGGATAGCCGAGCACCACGGCACGCCCCGCCAGAGTGAGCAGGTGGTTGTGAATCGGCGCCGTCAAAAAGACGGCTTCCGGCTTGGTGCGGAGGCGCAATTGTTGCGCGAGCTGCACCTCCTCCGCCGACAATTCCAGCCAGCCATTGTTTTGGAATTCGTGTGCCAAATTGAGTGCGCCGGAAAGGGTGAGGGCCAGCAACAGCGTGCGAAAGACAAAACCGTGCAACCACCAGGATTTCGCCTGCCACAAGGCCATCAACACGCGTGCCACCAGCGGCAGCGAAAGCAGGAACCAGAAAATCAGAACCTTGTTGGTGTCATAAGCAAACACGGAAAACAGAAATAGATTCCCCACCATGAACAGCAGGCCGAACGGCAGATAGAAGGCCAGTGCGCGCCGCCGCACACGCAGCCCGCGCGCCGCCAGCAACGCGGCCAGCAACACCGGGATGAAGACGCTGGTATTTTTCAACCAAAACCAAAGCCAATTTTCCCCCTCTGCCATCCAGCCGGGATGCCAGCGGATGATTTGCCGTGAAACCTGCGAAGAAAGCAGAAACCACAGTGCGGGGGCGGCAATCAGCAAAGCGGTGGCAGTAAATTGCAACCAGTATTTCACATGCTGCCAGCGACGCTGCAGCACGGCCAACCCGGCAAACATCGCCGCCAGCAACATCGCTGTCAGGAAAGTGTGGGTGTGAAACAATGGCAGCAAACCGGTCAGGACGCCGGCTGCCATTGCCATTTGCGGCCGCCGTCCGGCGGCTTGCCACCACAGCAAAATCACCGCCAGCCCCATGGGGAAGCCGAAAAGGAAAGAACGCTGCGGCAGCAGATGAGCCAGTACCGGATTGACCCAATGAATGTTCAACGCACTGATGTTGGTGTAGCGCCGCGGCAGGTGTTGCAAAAATTCCCATATCGGTTTGGGCGCATAGAAAAGATCGGACAAGAACCACAAGAAGCCCAAACCGCCAGCGAGCAACAACAAGCCGACTGCCAAAGCCGCGGCGCCGCGATGGCGCACCAGCCGATAGCCAAGATAGTACAGCAGCGTGAGCATGACACTGTTGAGCCATGCCGCCGGCAACTCCACAGCCTGTTCGAGTGGCATCCCCAACCGCATCAGGGCCGCACTGAAGAAATCAGCGAGAAAGGGGTAGGTCAACGGCTCGCCTGCCAGGATGCTACTGCGCAAGGGCAACGGGCCCGCATTCAAAAAAACTGTGATCATGCTCAGATGCAGCGGCAGGTCACCCCAGGCATCGAGATAGCCGGTGGCCAGGCCGCCGTTTTGCCAGAGGATCAAGCGGGCGGCAAGTATCCAAAAAAGAATGAGACTGCCGGCGAATACGGCCAGGCCGACACGATCGACTTTTGACAGTCGCTTTGCCGGCAGGGCGGGCGCAATGCGTTTCCGACCGGTGGCAGGCTTGCGCCGGTGTGCCAGCAAGAGCACCGCCGTCAGCAGCATCACAGTTTGCACGCCAAGGACGACGGCGCTGCGAACCCCCAACACCAATGCCACGAGAAACGTCGCCTTGGTAAAAGCGACCAGGCCGAAAACCATGGCCAGCAGCAGCCGCTCTCCCAAGAAAAAGGCGCCACGTAGGCGCAGGCTGAGTGCCAGGCCCAGCACCAGCGGCACGATCAGCACAGCCATGAAGCGCAGGTTTTCGAGGACGGAATCCCCGGTCAGTGCAAAATCCATTGATGACGCTCCGGAAAGAACAGAAAAGGATTTGTGGCCTTCTGCGTTATTGTTGTCCGGCAGGCAGGGAGGGCAGTGGCAGGTGCCGCCGCTGGCGCATCGGCAACTTCAAACCGAACACCCAGTTTCGGTTGAGACGAAAACCCAGCAGCACACCGGCGGCCATGCCGCAGGCTTTGGCGAAGACATCCGGCAGCGCGAGCAGATGATACCACCATAGGAGGCTGAGCTGATGCACACCCAGCACCAGGAGCGTCACACAAAAGAACCGCACATACTGTCGTGCCATTTCAGCGCCACCGGTCTCATCAACAAAGGTGAAGCGTTTGTTCAACAAGAAACTGTTGACACTACCGGTCAAAAAGGAAAGGGCGCTGGCTGGCAGCGGTGCCAGGTCCGTGGCGCGCGTTAACAGCAGGTACAGCAAGGCGTCGATCAAGGAGTTGAGCACTCCCACGCCGGCAAAATGCAACAGTTGGCGGACGGGGTTCATGCTGACTCACGCATAAACTTCACTGACCGGATTGGCGGCGGGCACGGCGGCAAAGCCGGTGCTGAACGCCAGCCGCATGCGCAGCAAACCAATGAAATGTTCGGAAATAGTCGGTACCATTTTCACCCGCGAATCGGGGTCATCAGTCCAGATGACCGGGACTTCGGCAATGGTGAAACCGTAGTGTTCCGCCAGCAGCAGCAGCTCGGCATCGAAGAACCAGCCCTGATTCTCCACCAACGGTACCAGTGTCTGTACTGCCCGCCGGGTCGCGGCTTTGAAGCCGCATTGGGCATCACTGAAGCTGCAACCAAAAAACATCTTGAGCAGCAGCATGTAGCCACGTGAAAACAATTCCCGTTTCCAGCCGCGCGTTACCCGCGCGCCTCGTTGATACCGCGAACCAATGGCAATCTCGGCCTCACCACGCACCAGCCGTTCGAGCAACGGCAGAAAACAACTCAGATCGGTGGCGAGATCGACGTCCATGTAGCTCACGATATCGGCTTCGCTCGCCAGCCAGACATGGCGCAGCGCACGGCCACGTCCCTTGAGGGGGAGGCGCACATAACGCACCCGCTCGTGTCGCGTCGCCAGCTCCTGGCCCACTTCAGGCGTGCCATCGGTCGAAGCATTGTCCGCGATCGTGATCTGCCAGTCATAGTCACAATTTTCCTGCAGAAACGCCTGCAAACGGCTGAGACTGCGGGGCAAATCCCGCTCCTCATTGTAAACGGGAACCACCACCTCCACCCGCAACCGCCCGCTCCTGTTCATTCCCTTGCTGAAAGCCATGTCGCTCTCCCTGAAAGCATGATCGGCCGGCAGCCACCTTCTGCCAACCGCTCCATTGTCGAGTTTACCTCTTGCGAACGTCGCTGGCAGTGCTGACTTTGTTGACCGCCGATGTGCCGCTCGCTTGCACTTGCTCACCCGCAATAAATTTACCCAATGTGCTCAATGTGATGGTATTGCCGTTGGCATCCTGCCACCGTGTGCTGCCGGGAACGACAAACTTGCTTCCTGCGCCGTCACCTCTCTGTTGGTGCAACCACCAGTGCTTGCATGAACCTTTCCAACTCCAACCCCGGAGAGGGATGGGGGCTCAGTCTCACCAACGGCGACGGGCTGGAACTCACGCCCGGTGAGGGAACGCACCCGGTGCAGAAGGCAAATCGCTGCAAGCCGTTGCCCACGACCACAAGAACAGCACCGCCATGATACTGCTTTTCTCCTCGATGCTTCTTATGACTGCGGGCTGTTCATCGAGATGAAGGTGGCAACGATTGTGAGTCGTTGCCACCTGTGGCAATGTTTCCCGGCAAAAACCACCAAAACTCAAAGACACCTGTAAGGCAGACTTCCAGCCGGCTTTGGTTTGCACGCGGGAAATCTTTGCCTGGACTAATCTTTGCGAATTTTTGAGGCCTGGCTCACGCCTTGAACCGCCGGTGTGCCCCACGCATCCACTTCCTCGCCAACTACAAAAGCATGCAAGGCTACACTTCCGCCCTCTTCATCCTGCAGACGGGTGTTTTGTGTAACGATAAATTTTACTCCTTTGACCGTCACTTCACCATCGTAAGCACCGCGAATCACCAATGCCTGAATTGCTCCTTCAAGATGCAGCTCGGGTGACGGACTCACGGTAGGTGAGGGGCTCGGGCTTGCCGTGGGCTCGGGTGACGGACTCGCGGTTGGTGAGGGGCTCGGACTGACCGTGGGCTCGGGCGAGGGACTCACGGTAGGTGAGGGGCTCGGGCTGACCGTGGGCTCGGGCGAGGGACTCACGGTTGGTGAGGGGCTCGGGCTGACCGTGGGCTCGGGCGAGGGACTCACGGTTGGTGAGGGGCTCGGACTGACCGTGGGCTCGGGCGAGGGACTCACGGTAGGTGAGGGGCTCGGGCTGACCGTGGGCTCGGGCGAGGGACTCACGGTAGGTGAGGGGCTCGGACTGACCGTGGGCTCGGGTGACGGACTCACGGTAGGTGAGGGGCTCGGGCTTGCCGTGGGCCTAGGACAGGGATTGGGATTCTTGAACCGATCACGACTATCGAAGGGGATTTTGAATTCACCGCGGCGGCTGCCAATTTGCAAGGCGAACAGTACTGGCTCCCGGAGGTTCATGCCGCCCAGGCTCAAACCACGCCCTTCGATTTCGTATCGTCCGTCATCTTTGAATTCAATCTCCGTGATGCCGGCCTGTTGGTTCTTGAACTTGAAACCGTCGTTGTCGTCGTCACGCACGAAGGAACTGCCGGCAATGGTGACGCTGAGGTCGCCGAACACCACCGTGACCGAGGAATCACGCAGCGAAATGAGTAAGCCAGCAGGCAACAGCAGGCCTTCAACTTCGAAGCGCTGATCGCCGGCATCGCGCTTCCATTCCACTTTCGCCTCCCGAACACAGAATGTCTCAAAGGGAAGCGTCGCTCCTGGCGCTGGTGTTGTCGTGGGCGAGGGACTGGGAGTAGGAGAGGGAGTTGATTGTATCGCGGCCAGTTTGTTCAACTCACTGCCGCCAGTGAGCTCAGCATCGGTAGGTGTTTTACCGCAGCCACCGAGCAGTGTCGCCAGTAACAGCACAATTGCCACCACCGCCACCCGCCACTCTGAGGTGGAAAATTTGTGCATGCAAGATCTCCTTGGGTTTTAAAGAGTGAATGGAAACAAGGATGAAGCTCGTCACCTGGAGTGCCGTTTCCTAAGGCAGTTTGCACTCGCCATCCGTATCACTCGCAGGGGGCCGGGCTGTTCGCAGTGCGAAGAATATGCCAGTGTGGCAAGACATTGCCAAGCCCATGTTTTGGAATGAGCAAACTCTTCTGGCGTGTTTGCCGGCAGGGAATTGTGTGCATTTTTTGCCCAGCGGGTTCGCCGCAGAATGTGCAATCTTTGCAAGTCATGTCGAACAGCTCGGCTTGTGGGCCGGGAGGAATCTCGCCGAGACAGCAAGGATCATGGCCTGTCGAAGAGGGCTTTGGGATTTCCAAACCATGCCTATTGCCTTCCTCTTCTATTGCTCTCCTTGCCAATGACTTTTACTGGTATGAGTCGCAGTTCAGTTTGGGGAGAATAATTTCGTGCAGGTTGCAATAGGGCGGTGAGGCTGACATGGGGTCTTTTCTCCAGTCGTTAGACAAAAGTTGTTTCTAATGGAAAATTATTCTATTATCACAAACAATTCCAACGGGAGCATTGTCAATGAACAAGAAACAGAAAAGAGTTTGGTGGTTGCTGGCAGGTTCTGCACTGCTGGCAGCCCTGACGCTGCCCAAGCTGGTCGGATCACAGGGTCGCAACCGGGGCGGTGGCAGCAACGGCAGTGTGGACGCCGCACGCGACAGTCGCCTGCCGGTGCGCATGGAGATCATTCATGCCGAGCGCATGGGCGACCGGGTTCAGACCGTTGGAACGATTCTCGCGAACGAAGAAGTCGAGATCCGCAGTGAAATCGCCGGCAAGATCGAGAAGATTTATTTCCGGGAGGGCGCGCGGGTGAACAAAGGCGAGCTGCTGCTCAAAATCAATGACACCGAGCTGCAGGCGCAACTGGCGCGTGCCCGGTTTCGCCAGGCCATTGCCGAGCAGGAGGCCGAGCGCCAGCGCCAGTTGTTCGAGAAAAATCTGACCAGCCGGGAAAACTATGACAATGCCGTGAACGAATTGAACATTGTGAAAGCCGAAATTCAGCTCATCACCGCACAAATCGCAAAGACGGAGATTCGCGCCCCGTTCGCCGGCAGCATCGGCCTGCGCCGGGTGAGCGAAGGCAGTTATATTTCGCCGGCTTCCGTCATCACCACCCTGCAGGACAATCATCCCGTCAAAATCGACTTCACCGTGCCGGAGAAATATGCCGGCCAGATCACAATCGGTGCCCCGATCAGTTTCAGCGTGCAGGGCAGCACGCAGAAGTTTGAGGGGACCATTTACGCACAGGAGGCAAAAATCGACCCGGCGACGCACACCATGCACCTGCGCGCCCTCAGCCCCAATCCCGACGGCGTTTTGCTGCCGGGGGCCTTCGCCAATGTCGAAGTTGTCCTGCGCGAAAAGGAAACGCTCATGGTGCCCGCCTTTGCCGTGATTCCGGAGCTGAAGGGGCATCGCGTGTTTTTGTACAAGAACGGCAGGGCCGAGTCCCGCAGTGTGACAATCGGCACCCGCACGGATGAGCGCGTTGAAATCACCGACGGCGTGCAGCCGGGCGACACATTGATCACCTCCGGCATTTTGCAGTTGCGGCCGGGCATGGCGGTGCGGCCGGCAGAGAGTGGGTCTGCAAGTGCAAACTGAGAACGCGGGCAGACTCCCGCGCCGCGGTGCAGAAGACAACGCAATCCCCTCTGCTGCCCGCCCGGTTCTCCTGTGGCGTGCGCGTCGTCACTCCGCCAGATGACTGGCCGGCGGCGCCGCTGGTGTTTGAGCGCGTGTGCACAATCACCGTTCTGATGGTATCGTATGACGGCTGCGAGATGCGCAATCACTTTGCGGATGTTGCTGGCCGGCGTTTTCCTGTTTTCGGCCATCTCGAAACTGCGGGACACCGGCTTGTTTGAAATTGCCATCGTCGAACAAGGCCTGCTGGCCACGCGTGAGCAGGCGGCTTATCCCGCACGGCTGGTGATTGCCGGCGAGTTGTTTCTCGGGCTGGCCCTGTTGTTCCCGTATCATGTAAAACGCGTGACTCTGCCTTTGGTAATCGCCACCCTGGTTGCCTTTTCGGCGCTGCAGGGTTATCAATTGACTCTGGGCGAACAGACCTCCGACTGCGGCTGCTTCGGCAAGCTGCTCCCGATGTCTTCGGCGGAATCCCTGGTCAAAAATGTCGTGCTGCTCGGCCTGAGTCTGTGGCTGTTCAAAATCACGCGGGCGGAAAAGCGGCAAATCCTTTTTCCCGCCGGCCTGGCGGTTGCGAGCCTCGCGGTTGTGTTCGTGCTGGCACCGGTGCGCCGCAATTACGACACAACCTTTGCGAAATACGTGCAATTTGAGAAGGCCGGCCGTGTCGACTTGACCAGCGGCGACAAACTGGTGGCGGTGTTCAACGCGGAGTGCGAGCATTGCCAGGAAACCGCACGTGAGCTGGGCGCACTCGCGGCAAAAAACGCAAAGTTGCCCCCCATCTACGTGCTGATGTTCAGCGAAAATGAAGCGGCGGTTGCCGCCTTTGCCGGAAAAACCCAGGCAGCGTTTCCCTATCATCTCATCTCCGCGGAGGAGTTTTTCAATCTGATCGGCGGCAGCCCGCCGCGCCTTTACTGGCTGCAGGATGGCAAAGTGAAAGCCCGCTGGGATGAGGGGTTTGCCGCGCATTTGCTGGCGGCCTTCGGTGATACCGTCCCGGCCAACTTGCCATGATTGGGACAAGTCAGAATCCCCGGCCGCGAGTCGGCGTCGTTGTTTGGCAGGAGGCTTGTGTGATTGCCAGTTTCGCGCCTCCATGAAAAAGTTTGCTGCCCCATGACCTCGCCGCTCCGTCAGACATTTACTTGGGTCTTTCCCATAAGGAATAAGTTCAAACGAGGAGATGTTCGAATGTTGCTCAAATCTCTTTTCAACCTTGTCACGGCTGTGGCCGTGCTACTGTCCGTCAATTCCGCCCTTGCCCAGGACAGCACCAAAACGGTCAGGGGAGCCAAAATCGAGTTTGTCGAAACGAGTTACGACTTTGGCTCGGCGGCGCAAAACACCACGGTGAAACACATTTTCAAATTCAAAAATGTCGGCAGCGACACGCTCAAAATCACCCAGGTGAAAACCTCCTGCGGCTGCACCGCGGCGGAGAGCTCGAAAATCATTCCACCCCAGAAAGAGGGCCAGATCGAAGTGACTTACAGCACCGGTCACAGCAGCGGCCGGGTATACAAAACGGTTTATGTTTTTTCCAACGACGTCACGGCGCCACAACGCAGCATTTCTATTCATGGCGTCGTCGCGGCAGAAAAAACCGGGGAGAGCAAGCAATAATCATTTGCCCCTTTCAGGGTAATTGCCATGTGCATTTGCACACCCATCACGATGAAAATGTCGCGCAGACATCTTGTCTGCAGGCAGGCTGGAAGCCTGCGCTACGGCATTTTCGTGGTAATTTGCCATGCCGCGTGCGGCAGCTCTCATGATGACAATCAACTATCGTAGTGGTGCCTTCAGGCACCGACCCTGAAGGGCTGCTATAAAAATTTGTCATGCGACGGGAATCCTCCCCCGAGCGGGAAGGACTCATCCGATGCAGAGGCCATCCCCGGCCGGGGTGGATTCCCGCCGAAAGCCGGGATACGCGGTTCATTCCCTGCGCCCGCAAACGGCTGCAAGGTGGAACGAGGCGACGCACCAACCCATGAAACACACCGTTCACGGTATTCATCATCTCACCGCCATCGCCGGTGACGCGCAGGAGAATTTGAACTTCTACGTCGGCGTCATGGGACTGCGCCTGGTGAAGAAGAGCGTCAACCAGGATGTTCCCGACACCTATCATCTGTTTTATGCCGACGGCGCCGGCACACCGGGAACCGATCTCACTTTTTTCCCCTGGCCGGGCATGGGGCCCGGACGAGCGGGCACGGATTTGATCGTCGAAGTACCTTTCGCTGTTCCAAAGGGAAGCTTGAAATATTGGCGTGCACGTTTCGACAAAACGGGCGTGCCATACGGCGCGGTTGAAACACGCTTCGGCGAAACCACGCTGCCCTTCAAAGATCCGCATGGTTTGCCGCTTGCCCTGGTGGAAACCGATGATCTGCGCGCGTTTGTGCCCTGGGGAAAAAGCCCGGTTCCGGAGGAGCACCAAGTGCGCGGCATGCACACCGTGCGGCTGTGGGAACGCCGCCTCGCGCCGACGGCAGAGACGCTCACCACCTGCATGGGCTTCTCACTGCTGGGCACTGAGAACGGCTGGTCGCGTTACGGCGTCGAAGGCGGCGGCTCGGGTAAAATGATCGAGGTGAAAGAATTGCCGCGGGAGAATCGCGGCCGCTGGGGAACCGGGGCCGTGCACCATGTTGCGTGGCGCATGCAGGATTCCGCCGAAGAAATGACAATGCGGGCGGTGCTTCTCGAAGCGGGCCTTTTCCCCACCGGGCAGATCGACCGTTTCTGGTTCAAGTCGGTTTATTTTCGCGAGCCGGGCGGCGTGCTGTTCGAACTGGCCACCGATGGCCCCGGTTTCGATCGCGATGAGGACATGGAGCGCCTGGGTGAGCAATTGATTCTGCCGCCCTGGCTGGAGCCGCAGCGGCCGCAGATCGAGGCCGCGCTGCCGCGGTTGGAGATGCCGAAGTTGGAAGGGGGGCGGTAATGCCGGCCGCCTTCGCATGCTGTTGCAGCCGGCGCTGGTGCAATACGCCGCCGCATCCCTGCCATCCTGTTGTCTGCATTCGCCGCAGCGCTTTGCCGCCGGCGCTTCACGTTTTGCGGGTTTTGCCCCGAGGGGATGGTGTTTGTGTTGCGGGGGTGCAAACGCCGCAGGTTGCAATGCCACACTCTTCAATCTTCAAGATGAACCTTTCTTGAAGTCACTCGAGGAAATGCAATGAGTCTCTCCGCCACCTGCATCCATCGTCCGGTGCTGACGTGGGTGATGTCGATCATCATCGTTCTTTTCGGCGTGATCGGTTTCACCTACCTCGGCGTGCGGGAATACCCCAATGTCGATCCGGCCGTCATTACCGTCGATACTTCGTATCCCGGCGCCAACGCCGAGGTGATCGAATCCCAGATCACCGCGATTCTCGAGGAGGACATTAGCGCCGTGCCCGGGATTCGCACGATCAACTCCACCAGCCGCGAGGGCCGCAGCAGCATCACGATCGAATTCGATCTCGGGGTGGATTTGGAGACGGCGGCCAACGATGTGCGCGACAAAGTCGCCGGCGCGGTGGGCAGTTTGCCGCCCGACGCCGATCCGCCGGTGGTCTCCAAAGCCGATGCCGATGCCTTTCCCATCATCGTGATGAACATCAGCAGCAACACGCGCAGTCTGCTGCAATTGAGCGAGCTTGCCGACAAGACCTTCAAAGAGCGGCTGCAAACCATCCCCGGCGTGGCCGAGGTGCGCATCTTCGGCGAAAAACGTTACGCCATGCGCCTGTGGATGGATCCCGCCAAACTTGCCGCCTATCAGGTCACCCCGCTGGATGTGCGCACTGCCCTCAACAATGAAAACCTCGAGCTGCCCGCCGGCCGCATCGAAGGCAACGATGTGGAATTGACCGTGCGCACTTTGAGCCGCCTGGAAAGGCCGGAGGAATTCAACAACCTCATCATCCGCGAGCAGGACGGCCGGCTGGTGCGTTTCAGCGACATCGGCTATGCCGAGCTGGCGCCGGAGAATTTGCGGCAGGTCTCGAAGGGCCTGGCCGGTCCGCGCGTGGCGGTGGCGGTGGTGCCGCAACCCGGTTCCAATCACATCGCGATTGCCGATGAGTTTTTCCGCCGTCTCGATGCGATCAAGGATGATTTGGGCGATGAAATTACCCTGAGTCTCGGCTGGGATACCACGCAGTACATTCGCCGGTCGATTGCCGAAGTGAAGGAGACCATTTTCAGCGCCTTCGGTTTGGTGGTGTTGATCATTTTCCTCTTCCTGCGCGACTGGCGCACCACGCTGATCCCCGTGTTTGCCGTCCCCATCTCGCTGGTCGGCGCCTTCTTCATCATGTATCTTGCCGGCTTCTCCATCAACGTGCTCACCCTGCTGGGGCTGGTGCTGGCCATCGGCCTGGTGGTGGATGACGCCATCGTGGTGCTGGAAAACATCTATGCGAAAATCGAAGACGGCATGCCCCCCCTCGAAGCAGCGGTCAAAGGGTCCCGGGAGGTCTATTTTGCCATCATCTCGACCACGGTCGCGCTCATCGCGGTGTTCATGCCCATCGTTTTTTTGCAGGGGCTGACCGGCCGGCTGTTCAAAGAATTCGGCATTGTGATCGGTGGTTCGGTGGCGATCTCGGCGTTTGTCGCACTCACACTTACGCCGATGTTGAGCGGCCGCATGATCGAAGCGCACCCCCATCACAACTGGTTTTACCGCAGAACCGAGCCGTTCTTTGAAAGATTGAGCGGCGCTTATGAACGCTCCCTGGCCGCGTTTATGCGCCGGCGCGGCCTCGGTTTCGTCGCCATTGCGTTGGCCGCGGGCATGGTGTGGCTGTTCGGAACGCTTCTGCCGCAGGAACTGGCGCCGATGGAAGATCGCAGCCGCTTTCGCATGATTTCCACCGCCCCGGAAGGCACTTCGTTCGAGCGCATGGACAAGTACATGGACAGTCTCATCGAACTGGTGCGCCGGGAAGTGCCGGAAGCCGAGGCGGTGATCGCCAACACTTCCGGCTGGGCGGGTGGCGCGAATGCCGGCAACACCACGGTGACCCTGGTGCCGCCGGAACAACGCCGGCGCTCGCAGCAGGAAATTGCCGAGGCCATGTCGCGCGCCGTGCGAAATTTGAACGAGGCGCGCACCATTGTCAATCAGGAGCAAACCATCGCGGTCGGCAGCGGCATGGCGCGTTTCGGCCTGCCGGTGCAATACGTCATCCAGGCACCGAACTTTGCCAAGCTCAAGGAGGTGCTGCCCAAATTCATGGAGCAGGCCAGCGCGCATCCGGCTTTCAGCGCAGTGGACCTGAATTTGAAATTCAACAAGCCGGAGCTGGTGATTGCGATCGATCGCGACCGCGCCCGCGCACTCGGCGTGTCGGTGCGCGAGGTGGCGCAGACGCTGCAGCTCACTTTGAGTGATGCGCGCTACGGCTATTTCATCAAAGACGGCAAGCAGTACCAGGTGCTCGGCCAGCTCACCCGTCCCCATCGCGATGAACCGGTGGATCTGACGTCGATTTTCGTGCGCAACAACCGGGGCGAACTGGTGCAGCTCGACAACCTGGTCAAAACCTACGAGCAATCCAATCCCCCCCAGCTCTACCGCTTCAACCGCTATATTGCAGCCACGGTGTCCGCCGCGCTGGCGCCCGGCTACACCCTGGGCGACGGCATCCAGGCCATGGATGAAATCGCTGCCAAGGTTTTGGACGAATCTTTTCGCACCACGCTCGCCGGCGCCGCGCGTGATTTCGCCGAGAGCTCCTCCAGCCTGATCTTCGTTTTCATTTTGGCGCTGGTGCTGACCTATCTCATTCTGGCGGCCCAGTTCGAGAGTTTCCGCGATCCGTTCATCATCATGTTCACCGTGCCGCTGGCGGTGGCCGGTGCGCTGTTCTCGCTGTGGTATTTCAATCAAACTCTCAACATCTTCAGCCAAATCGGCCAGATCATGCTCATCGGCCTGGTCACCAAGAACGGCATCTTGATTGTGGAGTTTGCCAACCAGCGCAAAGCCGCCGGCCTCTCTGTCTTGGAAGCGGTGCAAAGCGCGGCGGTGGCACGCTTTCGCCCGATTTTGATGACGAGCTTGTCAACCATCCTGGGCATCCTGCCGATTGCCATGGGGTGGGGTGCCGGTTCGGAGAGCCGCGTGTCGATGGGTATCGCCGTGGTCGGCGGCATGATCTTCGCCAGCGGCTTGACGCTGTATGTGATTCCCGCCATCTATTCCTATTTCTCCAGGGAGTTTCATCGCCCGCGGGCGCGCGCCGGGATTGCCACCTCCGCGCGGATTGAAGGAGTCGAAGCCTGAGTGGCGGCTCAGCGCGGGAATCCTCTCCTGTCGCGGTTGCTTTTTCTGTTGTTTCGACCCGATGCAGTGACTTCAGTCAAGCTTCCCGCCCAAGCCCCGGGCATTGACCGTTTGCGTGCCGGTTGTGTGCTGCCACCGTCGGGTGGTAGAGCGCTTGCCGACAGTGATAGGCAAAGCGCGTTGCGGGGATGACAAGCATCGGGATTCCTGCACCACAAAATCACAGTCCATGGCAACCCTGCCTTCCGGGCGGGAAAGCAGGTAAAAAAATAATGCCAAGTGGTTTCCTCTTTCCTTGTCAACTCAGAGGGCATTTGGCTTGAACGGAAGGCGCACTGCCCCGGCCGTTGCTTCTTGCGGTTTGCTGACAAGTGACCAGTCCCCCCTGTGGTGGGGGGCTGGTCACTTTTTTATTGGAGGAATGTGAGGCAGTGATCGAAACCGGTTTTTCGGTGCCGCACAGCGGGAGTTACTCTTCAGTAGTCTGGGGTTGGGGATGCTTTTCGACTTGATGAATCACCGGCTTGACCGTGCGCAAGTAGCGGTAGATGGCGCGCAAGTCATCCTCCGTCATGCCGGCGTACATGGTCCAGGGCATCACGGTGTTTTCGCCACCGGGCGCCACCGCAATGCGGGTGGCCGCGGAGTCGGCGTATTCTTTGAAGCGATTGACAAAGTAGGTTTCATCCCAGCCGCCGATGCCGGTGTCGTTTTCCGGGGTGAGGTTGGCGGTGCGTACCACGGCGCCGCCGGGCAGGCGAAATTCCTGGCCGCCGGCGAAGTCCATGCCCGGTAAAGCGCCGCCTTTGTCATCCACCGGCGTGTGGCAGAAATGGCAGCCGGACACGATGTTGAGATATTTGCCGTGGGCCAGCGTGTCACCGGCCGGCGGCCGTGGCTTGGGCACATAGGATTTGGGAATGGTGCGCACGATGAGATTCATGGGAAAGTTGAGTTGGCTGCGCGGCACGTCGTTGGCAATGAGCGGCAGCGTGCGCAGGTAGGCGATGATGGCATGCAGATCCTCCTCTGCCAGCTCGTTGTAAATCGGATAAGGCATCATTGGAAAGAGCGCCTCGCCGTTTTTCCCGACCCCGGCCGCGATGGCGCGTGCGATCTCACCATCGGTCCAGTTGCCGAGCGCCGCCGGCGTGATATTGGGCACGCGCAGCTTGCCGATCGTCTCCACCATTTCCTCGCCGCCCCGGCCTTCGGTGCCCGGCACCACCGGCCCGGAGTAGAAGCTGAAATCGCGTTGCGAGTGGCAATCAATGCAGACCGTCACGTGATTGGCAAGATACCGGCCGCGCGCAATCAGCTCGGGTGTGGCGGCGATTTCAAGATTGGGTGCCTCGCCCACATCGGGCAGGCTGATGGTCACGTAGATCAGGCCGCCGGCAATCAGCACCAGAATGGCCGCGATCACCCCGAGCAAAACCCGGAAGAATTTCTTCATCAAAATTCTCCTGCGAATAAAGGTCGTTTCTACTGCGGTGGTTTGTAAAAGAGCCGTCGCTGCAGCGGGCCGGCGGGATTGAGAATCCCCCCGAGCTGGTGATAAGGCACACGCACTTGAAAGGTGCCCTGCGCATAGGGACCGACTTGGTATGGTGCGAAAGTGAAGAGCAGGGCCCGGGGCATCACATTGAATACCTGCAGATCTTCCGCGGTGAACGCTTGCATCTCGCCCTGTTGCACCCAGGCCGCGCCCTGTGCCTGCAGGCTTTGGCGGCACTGCCGCGTCAGGGCTGCCAGATAGTCCGCATCGGGCAGAAACAAATCCGCCAGTGCCAGCGTCTGCCAGCGGCCGTCGTGCAGCCAGTAGTTGGTTGCGGCATAGGAGGTGTTGCCGTGCGCGCCGCCGGTGAAAGACCATTCGGTGACGAGCAGGCTGATCAAATCCTCCGAATAATACATGATGCTGCAGTCATGGCTGTAGCCAAAGCTCATGCCGCCAATCATCTCTTCCCCGGCGAGCATCTCATTGCTGTCATGCACGAACTGGCCGTGCGCCACCATGGCCTGGGTGTGCATTCGTGTGTTGAGCTGCTGCAGGGCCGGTGCCTTGCCCAAAAAACGTGGAAAAGCGGCCTCCGCCTGAATGAGTTCGTCGGCGGTGCTGTAGTAGTGGTATTCGGCGACGCGCGACAGGGTGAAGGGCAGCGATTTGGTGCCGTCCGCGCTGGTCCAGGTGCCCTCGAACACCGCATAGGGTGGTGCCAGGCTGCCGGCGAAGCGGCCGGTGATGTTTTCGTCGGCGTCCAATTCCTCCAGCAGCGTGGGCGTGCCGAGCCGTCCCTGCAAATGCAGACGCTCACCCACGGACTCATAGAAGTAATTTCCCGTAATCACCGCGCTGGAATCGATGGTAAGATCCATTTGAATCGCGAAGCGGCCGCCCAGCATGCCGGTGTAATAACCGCGGAAAGCCGGCCGTGCTGCCAGCGGCGCAGCGCACAGCAGGGCGAGCAGCGTAAAGAAACGTATGCGCGCGCAGGACAATGGGCCTGAGGAGTGAATCATGATTCTGCAATCTGAAGTTTTGAAGGTCATTCGCGGTTGAGTCGAGTCCATCTCATCTCCGTGCAGCTTCGAACGGCTTGACGTTGATCCGCAGTTCTTATGACAAAATAGTGTCGGTGACGGAGAGAGTCAAGGTGACTTTTGGGAGGGGGCCACCTCTCCGGCTTCGTTTGACGACTGCGATACCCAGCCCGAACGAGCCGGAACCCAAAAAGGCAAAAGCGGCCACAAAGATGCAAAGCCACGCAAAGAAAAGATTCGAGTTTTGTCCTTCATGATTGCCGGCAAGAAATGATTGGGAAATCTTTTTGGCTTTGCGTCTCTGGGTGAGTTATATCGCCCACAGTGGAAAAAGCCGGAGATTTGCAGAATTGACACCAAATCCGCATCAATACGGGCCGAGAAAGCAGACACCGAACAAATCTTTGCTTTTTTCAACGAGTTTACTCTTTAGTGACCAGATGACTGCTGATTGTCGGAAAACTGCGACTGGCTCGTCAAGCTTTGAATACGATTTCAATTTTTTCTCCAACAGATGGAAAGAACCCAGTGGTTGCACTTCTATCGGCTGGGTTGCCTCCCTCTGTTGGAGAATTTCAGTGCTGCCCGAAAGGCACGAGTCTTCCGCTTGTCCAAGACCATGCCCAGATGCTTCACGAACTGGATCCGCCCCCGGCTGAGCTGTGGGATACCTGAAAGTTCGATCTGGAAAACCCTGCAAAAGCCTTGGTCCAGCCAGGGCTGGACTCTTCTCAAACAAACACTGATTGTCGCAAGGAGCAACATTTGCCGGCAGTTCTCGCCGTCACCGTCAATGCTTGCCCCCTTCCCCCAGTTGCAATTGGCCATTCCCTTGCTTATGTTCCAAGCGTATTCAGGAAGGGACTCACATGAACATGAATGATTCTGCCGGGAAAAAAATCAACGAAGATGCCGAAGCGCGCGAACCGGTGTGGACGTATCGCGGCTATCGCATGCGGCCGGGAGAATTCAACACCGCGATGGTGCATTACTATCGTGCCGAGATACAACGCTCCAACGTCTGGCGGCAGCGCCTGGACAACACCACAAACTGGGCCGTCCTGGCTTCCAGCGCCGCGATTTCCTTCGCCCTCTCCGCGCCCGACCATCATTACGGCGTGCTCATCCTGAACACGCTGCTGGTCACTCTCTTTTTGTGGATCGAGGCACGGCGCTACCGCTATTACGAGCTGTCGGCCTACCGCACACGCCTGATGGAAACCGATTTCTTCGCCGCCATGATCGCCCCGCCGTTTGCGCCCCAAGCCGACTGGGCCGAGAGTCTGGCAACCACCCTGCGCGAGCCGGAATTTCCCATCAGCATGTGGGAGGCCTTTGGCCGGCGCTTCCGCCGCAACTACGTCTGGATCTTCCTGGTGCTCGGCTTTGCCTGGCTGCTGAAGTGTTACATTCACCCCGTGGCCGCCAGCTCCTGGCCGGAATTCATCGCGCGGCTGGACATTGGCCCGATTTCCGGCTGGGTCATTCTGACAATCGGCCTGGTCTACAACGGCCTGCTGTTTCTCGTTGGTTTCGCCACCGTGGGTTTGCAGCAGGCCTCCGGTGAAGTGCTGCCCAAGGCCAGCGACTATCCGGTGTTGACGGCGCTGTGGCAAGCCATGGAAGTCAAGGACAACGGTGAGAAGGAGGCCAACCATCACGGCGACCGGCCGCGGCCGCGCAAGCGCCAACAACTGCTATGCCTGATCATCTCCAACCGGCCGGAAGTCATTGCCGGCCGCATTATGCAGGATTTGAAGCGCGGCGTGACCGAATTGCACGGCACGGGCATGCACACCAAACAGCAGCGCGAAGTGCTCCTGGTCGCCACCACCGTGAGTGAAATGCCGGGCCTGAAAGCCATGGTCAAGGCCGAGGATCCGGAAGCTTTCGTCATCGTCATGCCGGCGCACGAAGTGATGGGACGCGGTTTTCAAACATTGGAAGCGTGAGGCGGCAGGCGGTGTGCGGCGGGGCGCGGGGCCTGGCGGCCGGGAGTATCAGTCACAGCTGGAAAAGGCAATTGCGGCCGCTTCAATGCTGCTGCGCGGCCGCCGCGCGTGTCAGGCTGCTGTACACTTCTCTGATCGCAGCCGGCACTTCGGCACCGGGTTCGACGCCATTCCAGGAGAAGATGGTGGTATCTGTGCGGATGATGCACCACATGCGCGTGGTCAGGTTGCCGGTTTCCTGGTAATGCAAATCTCTCAGATCGTGTCTCGCAAGCGTGCGGCGCAGCGAGTCGAGATGTGCCGTGTCGATCACGCCCAGCGGCCGGATTTTTTCCCGGCGAAAATATTGCCCTGACCAGCGCTCCATTTTGCCATCGCTGTGCAGAATGAAGCCGTCGGCAAATCCCGTGAAGCCCCCGCCGGTACCCCAGATGATGGTGAAGTCATCGCCGGGCGTGGCGGGCTCACGTTGCGAAATGCCGCAGGCGAGACCATTGAGCGCAACCATCCCCCACAGAAGCGGCCGGCACCACGAGCAGATCATCTTGCCTGTTGCAGTCATCAAGCCCACTTTTTTCTTTTATCATCCAACCACCAGCCCTTTTCCGGCCGGTGCCGCAAGGCACGGGCAACGATGTTTCATCCCCCCAAATGCGGTGAAGACAGCATCTCTCTTCGATTGCCGGCCGGCGGCTCATAAAGGAACGTGAAAAATATATCAAACAAAAAGCAGGATTCAAAACGACGGCTGGTATGAAAAAAAACTCCGCGCAGCCCGGGTTCTGCGCGGAGCGGGAGAGAGGGAGTTGTGCGATGGGAGATGTTGGCAGCGTGCCAGGGACAGGCATTGCCAGGAGGCGCGGCGGGTTGCAGCCTCTGACCGCGGCGGTGACTCACTTGGTCAAGGTGAGCTGCCGCACCTGCCAGATGTTGTCATTCACGGCCAGACGGTAGAAATAAACGCCACTCGCCAGCCGGCTGGCATTGAAAATGACCTCGTGACTGCCTGCCGGACGCCAGTCGTCCACCAGCGTGGCGACCTCGGCCCCGGTGAGGGCAAAAACCTTGATCGTCACCTTCGCCGCTTCCGGCAGGCTGTAGCGAATGGTTGTGCCCGGATTGAAAGGGTTGGGATAGTTTTGATACAGGGCGAACTGTCGGGGCAGAGCCGTCATTTCATCCTGCGGTTCGGCCTGTTTGTCCAGGCCGCGGGTGATCTCGTAGATGGTGGTCGAGCCGCTGACCTCGTTCGTGACCACCAGCAGGGGCTTGCAGGTCGGGCTGTCATCTTCGGAAATGAACTGCAACCCCTCCGGTCCGAGATCGCCGCCGCTGCTGGGTCCGGGCGTTTGTGAAAAATCGCGCAGATTGTAATACTGCTCGAAGCTGACACACCGCGGGTTGCTGATGTCGAACACCATGACCCCGCCGATGCGCTCCAGGCCGAGGAAGACATAGGTGCGACCGTAGGCTTTGCCGATGGCCAGCCCTTCCGGCTCCGGCCCCTTGTCATCGCTGCGGTCGTCGCGGGTGTTGTTGCTGTTGCTGCAATTGAAGAAGTCGGGAAAGGCGGCCGCGGTAATTTGTTCGATCTGATCACCGCTGTCATGGATGAGATGGCCGTCGGGTGTCCAGATGGAGAAAGAGCGTGCGCCGAAGGAGTACAGCGCGTCGTAATCGCCGTCTTGGTCGGTGTCGCCCAGCGTGCTGGTGATTTTCAAACGGCCGAGGTTGGCATTTTGTTTGAGCGTCGCCGCCTGCGGAAAGGCGGCGGCATCCAGCGTCACACTGCCAACGCGTTTTTCTTCATCGAAACCGTCATAGACGCGCGCGTCGCCTTCATTGGCGGTAACCAGCAGGGGAATGCCCTTGACGTTGTAGCGTGCAATGGCATCCGGCTGATACATGCCGAACACCGGCCAGTTGGCAATGTTGATTCGGTTGTCGCGATCACTGGCATCCAGGCCGTTGCCGGGAGCACGGTGATCTTTGAAACCCAGGCCGATGAGTTCAATGACCTTCGCCTGTTTGATGTCCACCAGGGCGAGTGCATTGTTCTCCTGCAGCGTGACCCAGGCATATTTCGAGTTTGCGGAGACCGCGATATTATTCCGGTTCCAGATCCTGTGCCACCGAGGCGTGCGGCCCGAAAATGCGAATGCTGGCATCGAGTTGTTTGTCGTTGAAGGCGGTGAAATCGGCGGTGCGCACCCCGGCCTGGGTTATACATTTCCCGCGCCGGGAGACCTCGATGATGCTGATCGATCCTTCCGGATCGACACTGTAGTCGTCGCTGGGCTCACCCTCATTGGCCACCAGGAGCCATTTGCCGTTGGGCGTGAAAGTCAACATGTCAGGCAGCGCGCCGACCGTCACCTCCCCCAGAAATGTTCCCGCGACATCGAAGAAAACGACCTTGCCAGGCGCCGTTTTCACAGCGTTCTCGACCGCCACCGCCACCAGGCCGTCGTCCACCGCCACGCTGTTGACCACCGGGCCATACGACGAAAGCTCGATGGGGGCGAGCTCGACCGGCGCCGCGGGATTACTGATGTCAAGGACATCGAGGCGGCCGGCCCGGGCATTGACTACGAACAGCCGTCGGCTGTCCTCGTCATAAGCACTGATCTCGGATGCACTCTGATTAAAGACGCCGGTGGTTTTGGTGCTGAGCGGTCGTAACTGAATGCTTTGCGCCTGTGCCAGCTCGCCGGCCAGCACGGCGAAGGCGCAGGAGAAGACAAAGCAGCGCTGCAGTGCTTGTGAAAGGACGACACTTCGTTGGTGTAACTTCCTCATGAGTTGCTCCTCTCGCATGTGTGATGATGCACCAGGGAATTGGGCAAGCCCCGGCTGACAGGCCACGCGTGGGCGCCTGAGCAGGGTTGCCGGACACGGTTTTCTCTGATTTTGGAAGAAGGATCACACTTGCGAAAATTTTGGAGCGCAGGCATGCGGCCCGGCAGACCTGCAGACCGCAGGTCTGCGTTCTAAATTTTCGCCTGTGAGATGGATGACTGCACGAGTCCGCACCCGGGAGGAGTGCCGAGGTAAGCAATACTACCCTGAAAGCCTCCGCCTCGAAGTGAGCAGAAATTTATCTCCGGCAAAGCAAGCGAAAATGATCTTCAAATTAAGTCTGAATTAAAAAACGTTCGCGGCGATTGTTCGGCCGGAACCAGACGGAGCAGAGTGGGCCGTGGCGCGGAAAAAGGTCTTGCGTTTCGTGGTGACATTTTTAGATTAGAGGCTGTTTGAAAAAAGGCGGTGTAGCTCAGTCGGTAGAGCAGCGGAATCATAATCCGTAGGTCGGGGGTTCAAGTCCCTCCGCCGCTACTTCAAGCAGCCAGATCCCGACGGTTCCTGTGTGAAAAGTCGGGATTATTTTTTTGGTGCCGGCTCGTCGTGTCCGGGAGGAAAAGCAGCGGGCCTTTTTGTCATTCCCCATGCCAGGCTCCAACCCTCCCGCCGACATGGCGGCAGCAACGAGGTATGATCCCATGGCAAAACCGGCAGTGCAAGGCTTATGGTGGCGGTTCCGCCAGCATTGGGAGCAACAAGCTTTTGCGCCCCGCGGTGCCCGGCTGTTGCTGGCGGTATCCGGCGGGCTGGATTCGCGGGTGATGGTGGATTTGTTCTGTGCGCTCGCTGGTGAATGGGAGTTGACCCTTGCCATCGGCCATGTGCATCATCAGTTGCGCGGGGCGGAGGCAGATGCCGATGCCTTGTTTGTCGAAGCACTCGCGCGGGACTGCCACCTGCCGTTTTTGATCCAAAAAGTCGAGGTGCGGGAGTTTGCGCGGGAGCAGCATTTGAGCCTCGAAGCCGCCGCTCGTAAGTTGCGTTACCGCGCACTCGCCGCGCTCTGCCGGCAGGCGGAGTGTCAGGCGGTGGTGACCGCGCACACCCGTGACGATCAAGTCGAGACGATCCTGGCGCATGTGCTGCGCGGCACCGGGCTGGCAGGGCTTGCCGGCATGGCCATGCGGCGGCCCTCCCCGGAAGGTGGGGTCATCGTGTTGCGGCCGCTGTTGTCGTTCTCGCGCCGCGAGCTGCAGGACTACGCCCGGGAGCGGGGCCTGCGTTGGCGGGAAGATGCCAGCAACAGCGATCCCACTTTCCTGCGCAACCGTCTGCGTCATGAGTTGATCCCGTTGTTGCGCACGCGTTTCCAACCCGCCGTGGATGAGAGTTTGCTGCGGCTGGCGGCCATTGCTGCACAAACAGAAGCGGATTTGCAGGAACAAGCGCGCCAGGCATTGCAGCAGGCGGTGCACAGTCGCATGCCGGGGAAAATAGTCCTTGATCTTCAACAATTTTGGAAGTATTTTCGCTCGATTCAAGCGTACGTCGTGCGGGGTGTGATGCAGCAGCTCACGGAGTCGCGCTGCGATTTGACGTTCGACGAGACCGATCGCATTCTCTCCCTCATTGACGCGGCCCGGGTTCGTCCGCTCCGCGGGTCACGCCGTTACCTCTGGCGGAGCAAGGTCGAGGTCGTTGTCGCGCAGACCGAGGTTGCCTTCAGCCGAATCCATCCTGTGGTACCCCCGCGTTTGCTCGAAATCGGAACGCGCTGCCCGGTTCCAGAGGCGGGAATGGTGATCACCATTTCGCGGCACCACCTCCCGCCGGATTGGCGCAAGCACGTAACGGCCCACTCCCAGTGGATTGATGCGGCCGCGGTGAGCGGCGATTTGATCGTGCGTTTCCCGCAAGCGGGCGACCGCTTTCGACCGTTGGGCATGGCCGGTTTCAAAAAGCTGTCGGATTTCCTCATTGACCAGAAAGTGACACGGCATCAGCGCCGTCACATTCCGGTGGTGGCGTGCGACACGGGCATCATCTGGGTGTGCGGCTACCGGCTGGATGAACGCTTCAAGATCGACGCGACGACCACGACTGTGCTGCATCTCGAAGCCGAGCGGCAGTGAGGCGCAGCCAGGGCGCGCACGGCGATTTTCCCCGGGAGGAAAATGAGTGACTGAGCAAACCGCCCGTTTTTATCAAGGCCACTACCAGGTGTTGCTGTCCGCCCAGGAGATCGAGAGCAAAGTGCAGGAGCTCGGCCGTCAGCTGTCCGCCGATTATGCTGGCAAATGCCCGGTGTTCATCGGCGTACTCAACGGTTCTTTCATGTTCATGGCCGACTTGATGAAGGCAATCACCATCGACTGCGAGGTTGACTTCATCAAAATCTCCAGCTACGGCGAAGCCATGAAATCCTCCGGCGTTGTCAAAGTAAAAAAAGACATCGATTGCCATATCGAGGGCCGCCACGTGATCGTGGTGGAGGACATCATTGACTCGGGCCTGTCGGTTACCTATCTTGACCGCAGGCTGCGCGAGATGCGGCCGGCCTCGCTGCGGTTCGTTTCGCTGCTGGTCAAGGATGGCGGCAAGCAGGTGGATTATCATTGTGACTATGTCGGATTTCACATCCCCACACGCTTCGTCGTGGGTTACGGTTTGGACTATGCTCAGAAGTTCCGCAATCTTCGTGAAATCTACACCATGGACTGACGCGGGCAGGCCCCCAGCCCTTTTCTTTCACCTTAAACGCTTCTGGATCTGATGAACAAGAACAGTAAGAAAAAAGAGAGCCCGAACAACTCGTCCAAGCGGAAACGCCCCGCGCCGCCACCGCGGCGGGATGACAACAACAACTTCCAGTGGGCACGGGCCTCACGCACCCTGACCTTTTGGCTGGCGGTTTTGCTGCTGGCAATCTGGATTACCCTCAGTTGGGAGCGGCAGGAGCCGGAGGAAAAGCAGGTCACTTTCAGCCAGTTTATCGAGCTGCTGGAGGGGCAGAAGCTGCAAAAGGTGGTGATCCGCAGCGATGAGATTCAGGGGCAGTTGCGCGCCCCCATGCAACTGGCGGTTGATGAGGCCCGGCAATACACCAACATCAAAGTTTTTCTGCCGCGCGAGCTCTCCTTCGAGACCGTGAGCGCCTGGAATTCGAAATACAACATTGAAGTCGACGTGCGGCCCAAGACCGTGGAGTGGTGGAATTACTTCCTGAATCTGCTGCCCTGGGTGCTGGTCGCCTTTTTCTGGCTTTTCCTGCTGCGCCGCATGCAGGGCGCCGGCACCAAGAGCATCTTCACCTTTGGCCGCTCGCGGGCGCGGCTGGCCAGCAACAACCGGCCGAAGGTGACCTTTGACGACGTTGCCGGCGCGGATGAAGCCAAACAGGAACTGCGCGAGATCATCGAGTTCCTGCGCGATCCAGAAAAGTTTCAGCGCCTGGGCGGCAAGATCCCCAAAGGTGCGCTGCTGCTCGGCCCGCCCGGAACCGGCAAGACGCTGCTCGCCAAAGCCGTGGCCGGCGAAGCCGGGGTGCCGTTCTTCAGCATGTCGGGCGCCGATTTCGTCGAAATGTTCGTCGGGGTCGGGGCCTCGCGCGTGCGCGATTTGTTCGAGCAGGGCCAGCGCAACGCCCCCTGCATTATTTTCATCGATGAGATCGACGCGGTCGGCCGCCATCGCGGCGCCGGCCTGGGCGGCGGGCACGACGAGCGCGAGCAGACGCTCAATCAATTGCTGGTGGAAATGGACGGCTTCGATTCCAATGAAGGCGTGATCCTCATCGCCGCCACCAACCGCCCGGACGTGCTCGATCAGGCGCTGCTGCGGCCCGGGCGCTTCGACCGCCAGATCGTGGTTGACCGGCCGGATGTGCGCGGCCGCGAAGGCATTTTGAAAGTACACACCAAGAAAATTGCCCTGGCCGACAACGTGGACCTGAGCGTGCTGGCCAAGGGCACGCCGGGTTTCTCGGGTGCGGATCTGGCCAACCTGGTCAATGAAGCGGCATTGCTGGCCGCGCGCAAGAACAAAAATCTCGTCGACATGCGCGACCTGGAAGAGGCCAAAGACCGCGTGTTGATGGGCGCCGAACGCCGCAGTCTGTTGATCAGCGAAAAGGAAAAGCGCATCACCGCCTATCATGAAGCCGGGCATGTGCTGGTGGCGAAGTACACCCCCGGCTCCGATCCCATTCACAAAGTCACGATCATTCCCCGCGGCCGGGCGCTGGGCCTCACCACCTCCCTGCCGATGGACGAAAAGCACAACTACTCGAAGAGCTATTGCGAGGCGCTGCTGGTTCATCTGATGGGCGGCCGGGAAGCCGAGAGGATCATCTTCAAAGAAACCACCACCGGCGCCGGCAACGACATTGAGCGCGCCACCGAGCTGGCGCGGCGCATGGTATGCGACTGGGGCATGAGCGATGTCATGGGCCCCCTGGCGTTCGGCAAAAAGCAGGAGGAAATCTTCCTGGGCCGCGAGATCGCCCAGCATCGCGATTACAGCGAGCTGACCGCGCAAAAAATCGACGAAGAGGTGAGGCGGATCGTCATCGAAGCCTCGCAAAAGGCGCACAAAATTCTCAGTGACAATGTGCATCAACTGCACGCCCTCGCCACCGCGCTGTTGGAAAAGGAACTGCTCGACGGCGCGGAAATCGATGCGGTGCTCAACAGCGCCAAGTCGCCCCTGGAGAACGCCGACGAGGCCGGCAACGGCCGTCCCACCGCCGGGAGTGAAAGCACCCAGACGCAACCCGCCACCAAAGTCTGACCGCCATGTCGATGCCAACGGGGACACTCTTCCTCCTCATTGGTTGTGGGGTGCTGTTGCTCGTCCTGTGGAACCTTCACCGCTACAGCAATGCCCTCAGCACCAGGGCATTTCTGGTCGCTGCCTCATTGGTCCTGGCGGCCGGCGTGGCGGCGCAAGTCGCCCTGTCTTGGCGTGAACACCGCCGCTTCGGGGAAGTGGAAAAACGTCTGGTGCTGGCGCCTTTGCTGCACAGCGCGGGCGACACCCTTTCGCTGACTGCGGAAGGCCTGGCGTTCGCCGACATGCTGGCCGCACAACTGCGCCGCACTGGCAGCGGCGCCCTGCATGTCCTGCCGGTGGAATCTCTTTTTGAGCTTGCGGAAATCGATTCCCTGCGGCAACCGGCTTATCTCAGGCGTCTCCTCGGCGAGCTGGGCATCGATTACCTCACTTTCGGGTTTTATGAGCATGTGAATGGGGAGCTGCAGCTCGAAGTGCAGCTCTACGAGCCGGGCCGGTCGCAGCCTCTGCTGCAAGTGCGATCCTCCGCCGGCGGCAATGTCCCTGCGGCGCTCGCTGAAATCAAAACCAAAATACTCACGCCCGTCGGAGTCACCGAACCAGATGCCGCACCGGCACAGCAAAGTGTCATGGTGCCTGCGGCAGACTTGCGCTACTATCAAGCGTATCTCGACTTTCTGCGCCGGGATTATGCGAAAGCCCTGCCGGCTGCCCGCGCTCTCGCCGCCAGTGACAGTTTGACTCCGGCCTTTACGGTGCTGGCCGCGCGCAGCATGCTGCATCAATTGGCGCGGCAGCGGCTGTCCGAGCGCGCCTGGCTGGATACGCTTCGTCCGGTGCTGTCGCGCGTGCTGGCGGCGGTACGGCGCGACAGCCTGCGCGCCGAGAACTGGCTGGCACTGGGCCAGTGTTATCTTTATGCCAGAAAATGGAACGAGGCCGAGCAGGCACTGCGTCGCGCCCGTGCCTGTGATTCGCTGGACAGCAAGATCTATCTCAGCTTCGCCCAATTGCATGTCAGCCGCATCAGAGAATTGGGATTCCAGGACGAACGGGAGTTGTGTGCCCGGGCGCTGGCGCTCAACCCGCTGGACGCCGAAGCCGCGATTGCACTGGCCAACCAGCTTCTGCTCGCCAATCGCCGGGAGGAAGCAATTGCGCTGCTGGAGAAATATCGCCGCCTGAATCCCAATCATTTGCCGGTGCTCATGATGCTGGGCCGCATTTACCTGACACGCAATGAACTGCTGCAAACCCTGCCGCTCTACCAGCACATCCTCGAGCTGGATCCCCGCAATGCCGACGCCTACTACAACCTCGGCATCGCCTACTACAACCAGGAAGATTACGACAACGCCATTCGTTTTTTCGAGCGCGCCCTGCGCCTGAATGACCACGCCGACGCGCGGCTCTATCTCGCCTACATCCATGAAAAACGGCAGGAGATTGACCGGGCGATCCAGTATTTGCGCGAACGCATCCGGTTGAGCACGGGGGAGCACGACACGTTTGCCGCCGAAGCGCGTGAGCATCTTTACAATCTTTTGTTGCGGCGCGGCGAGCTGCCGGAAAACCTGCTGCCCGACAAAATCGAGAAAAAATGATGGCCAGCTATTCGATTCGCCGCCTCTTTCTCGAACATGAAACGGATTTGCAGGCCGAGTTGAAGGGCGAGCGCGGTCCGCGCGCCGAGGAATTCGCGCGTCAGGCGCGCCGCCATCCCTGGGTTCTGAAGATCATCAGCCGGGAGCAGGAGCTTGCCACCAATCTGCTCTCGGCCTTTTCATTGCGCCACCTGCCCTGCTGGCTCGCGGGCCCGAAGGTCGCCTATCTCTTCTCGCATGAGGAGCAACTGCGGGAGTTGGCACAGGGCCGGCAGACATTCGCCAGCCAGGAAGCCGCCTTTGCAGCCGAGCTGCGCGTCTTTCTGGATAATCAAACCCGCACCGAGTTCGTGATCGACAGCCCGTGCTGCAGCATGATCGCCGGCGGACCGACGCTGGTTATGGGCGTGCTGAATTGCACGCCGGATTCCTTCTATGACGGCGGCCGGTATCGCAGCCACGAGCAGGCGATCGCGCACGGCCTGCAAATGGCCGCGGCCGGTGCCGACATCATCGATATCGGTGGCGAATCCACCCGGCCGCGCGGCGTCTACGGTGAAGGCGCGGAGCCGGTCCCGGCAGAAGAGGAGATGGAACGGGTGCTGCCGGTGATTGCCGCCCTCAGCCAGCAAGTGGAAATTCCTCTCAGCATTGACACCTACAAAGCCGCGGTGGCAGAAGCCGCGCTCAAAGCCGGCGCCGCGATCGTCAACGACATCAGTGGCTTTTTGTTCGACCCGCAAATGGCGGAGACCGTGGCCCGGCACCAGGCCGTGGCGGTTTTGATGCACATCAAGGGCACGCCGGCGGACATGCAAGCCGACCCCAGCTACGAAAATCTGCTCGATGAAATCTACCTGCATCTCCAGGCGCGGGTGGAGGCCGCCCTCCAGGCGGGCATTCCGCGGGAACGCCTGATCATCGATCCCGGCATCGGCTTCGGCAAGCGTCTCGAGCATAATTTTGAAATCTTGCGCCGTCTGGCGGAGTTTCACGGATTGGGCTGCCCGATTCTCGTCGGTCCCTCGCGCAAATCCTTCGTGGGCACGGTGCTGAATCTGCCGCCGGATCAACGGCTGGAGGGCACGGCCGCCGCGGTGGCGCTCGCTGTCAAAAACGGTGCCCACCTGGTGCGCGTGCATGATGTCGAAGAGATGCGACGGGTGGTGCACATTGCCGACTTGATCGCGGGCCGCTTCGGCTATACCACATGAGCCCCGGCGGCTGATTTGAACACCCAACAGTTGCCGCCCTCATCACCTGGCTGTCTATGCCCGACCTCGAACTCTTCCATATCGCGTTCCTGAGGGTGACGCTCCTGGATGTGCTCGACATCCTGGCGATCAGCTTCGTGATGTATCGCCTGTATCTGTTCATTCGGGGTTCACGGGCGGCGCAGATGGCGGTGGGCCTGCTGCTCATCCTCACCGTCTCGCTGCTGGCGCAGATTTTGGGCATGAGCGGTTTGAGCTGGATCTTCAGCCGGCTGGAGACCATCTGGCTGATTGCTTTCGTCATTCTGTTTCAGCCGGAGCTGCGCCGCATGCTGGTGCATCTCGGTCAAAGTCCGCTGATTCGCTTTTTCGTCAAAGTTACCGGCTCGCAACTGGTCGATGAAATCGTGCGCGCTGTGCAGGAATTGTCGCGCATGCGGCACGGTTCGCTCATCGTCATTGTGCGCAACCACGCCATTCGCGCAGTGGTGGAAACCGGCATCAAGCTGCAGGCCGCGGTTTCCGCGCCGGTGCTGCTTGCCTTCTTCAGCCCCAAATCGCCGCTGCATGACGGCGCCATCATCATCGAAAACGAAGAAGTCATCGCCGCCAAGGCGATTTTACCGCTGTCACAAAGTGACATGCTCGACCGGCGCTATGGCACGCGCCACCGCGCCGCTCTGGGATTGTCGGAGGAATCCGATGCCTTGGTGATCGTTACCTCCGAAGAAACCGGGCAGATTTCCATCGCCAAAGACGGACATCTGCTCACCGATTTGAGCGAGGAAGAGCTGGAAAATATCCTGCTGACCTCGCTGCATGTACTGCCCAAGAAATGAAGTCGGCGGGAAGGCGGAAGCCCCCACGGTCTATTCCCTGCACGGTGGAATGCGAGTCCCGACGTGCAACGTTTTCGCCTTTGCACGGCAGCCGGGCAAAGCACTCTGGACCGGTATCCCCGGCCGCCCGCTGTTCCTGGCGGATAAGGCAGGAGCGTCCAAGCACGGTCCATGCCGGCATGCATTCGCGGTGCAGGCACGCGGTGTTGGCATGACTCGAGCTTTGTTGTGGTTGCGAAATGGCCGGAGCGGCTGCCCGGCAGGCAGGAAACGATACCGGGAAGGCTTCCCACGGGCGGGAAGCGCGAGGATAAAGTCATTGTCCGTTTTGCGCGCGGCTTGCCGTTATGGGGCGCCGTGCTTTTTAATCTGACAGAGACCCAGTTTTTGCGAGATGATCAATACCCGACAAAAACTGCTCGGCATGAGCCGGGAAGAGTTGGTCGCCTTTTGCCTTGCGCTGGGTGAAAAACCCTTTCGTGGCCGCCAGCTCTTTCAATGGATCTATGGCCGTTCCGCTACGAGCTTCGCGGAGATGACCAACCTTTCGCTGGCGTTGCGCGCACGATTGGCAGAGACCGCGGAACTGGCGCCGCTCGAAGTGGTGCAACGCAGGCTCTCCCGCAAGGGGGATGCGGAGAAGTTGCTGTTCCGCCTGGCGGATGGCCTGGAAGTGGAGAGCGTCATGATGAGCGAGGGTGATCGCCACACCCTGTGCCTCTCCTCGCAAGTCGGATGCCCGATCGATTGCGCATTTTGCGCCACCGGGAAAATGGGATTGTTGCGCAATCTCAGCGCCGGGGAAATCATCAATCAATTGCTGACGGCGCAACGAGTGTGTGGCAGAAAGGTGACCAATGTGGTGTTGATGGGAATGGGGGAACCGTTCAACAACTATGAAGCCGTAATCAAGGCCTGCCAGCTCATGGCCGATCCCGAAGGCCCGAACCTCGGGCAGCGGCACATTGTAATTTCCACCAGCGGCTTGATTCCCAGGATTCGGCAGTTCACCGCAGAGGGCCACAAATTCCGGCTGGCCATCTCCCTCAATGCCACAACTGACGAGGTGAGAAACCGGTTGATGCCGCTCAACCGCAAGTATCCGATAGCGGAATTGCTGGCAGCCGCGCGGGATTATGCACAGCAGGCAAAACAGCGGGTGACCTTCGAGTATGTGCTGCTGGCCGGGGTGAATGACAGCCTGCAGGATGCCGACCGTCTGAAGAAACTGGTGGCCGGCATCCCCTGCAAGATCAACTTGATTCCCTACAATGCCGTGGATGAAAGCTTCCAGCGGCCGCCTGCCGGGCGCATCGAGGCTTTTTATCGCCGGTTGCAAGACCTGACCGCGCCGGTGACGCTGCGCTGGAGTAAGGGGGATGATATAGACGCCGCCTGCGGCCAGCTTTGGACCAAGGCGGCTCGATCAGCGCCCGGTCGAGTGGCCGTTGGAAGCGGTTGAGGCCTTGATGCACTGCGGCTGCAGGTCCGCAATTTCCTTTTTAATGTCCTTGTGCCAGTCATCATGGGGGACATGCAAGCCGGAAGCCGTTGCCAGTTCCTTACAACCCGCCTCGGTTTGCCCCGCCTGAAAATTGACCCGTGCCATTTTGGTGCGACACACGGCCTCGAGATAAGGGGAGAGTTTCTGCTCCTGCTGCAGCGTGGTCATGATTTGCCGATAAAACGCCAGGGCCTGGGCATGGCGGCCCAGGCGTGCGGCGGATTCGGCCGCGCCCCACAGGAAGAAACGGCTGTTGGGAAACTGGCGCAAGGCGGAGTCTGCCAGGGCATAGGCTTCCTGCGGGCGGTCTTCGGCGAGCAGAATCCAGGTGAGGCCATTCATCGCCGGATAGCGCGCATAGCGGCCGTGGGCAATCGCCTGCCGGATCATGTGAATGCCGGCTGCGCGTTCGTCGGAGAAGAGCGGCACGGGAAGCTTCTTGCTGAGCTTGCTGCGATAGTACTTGTAGCTGCCAATGCCGAGATAGGCATCATAAAGCGTGGAATCCAGGCGAATGGCCGCCTCCAGATGGCGGATGGTCTTCAGGCCATGGTGAAACGCTTCGAGATAGCGGCGATGCTTGGAGACATGGAAGGACTCATAGCCATAGGCGCTGCCGAGAAAGAAATGCGCGGCGGCGTCATTGGGCCGCTGCCGGAGGTGTTTTTCAGCAAGTTCCCGGCATTTTTTCAAGCTGCGGTAAAATTCCTTCTCTTCACTGTTGTCCTCATAATCGAGCATCATCGATTGCAAGGTGGCGGCGCGGAACAGATGGCCGAGGGGATGGTGGGGGGCCAACGCAATGGCGCGATCGATTGCGGCAAGTGCCCGGTCATATTCCTGATTGATGGTGTACTGCACCGAGGCTTGCAGCAGGGACTCGCTTTCCGCAGGCCATTTCTCCTGCGGGTAGCTAGAAAAGGAAGTGAGCAAGACGGTCGCGGCGGCCAGCCCGCGCGACAGAAGTTCTTTGAAAAGATTATTTTTTTGCAACAGGCATCCTGTCATGTGGGGTGCGATCCCTCGAAATGTTCCCGCAAGGTCGTTGCTGAGCGACCACCCAGCCGGCCGCAGCCGCGTGAGAGTCAATGCGGGTACACAAGCTTCGCCACTGCAGCATTCAACGGCAGGTTGGGGAGTGAAAAAGCTAGCAGAAATTAACATAAAAGCAAGCGAGGCCTGTGCGGAAAGGTAAAAAGCGGAATTTTTTGAGCCGCAATTGCGCCTGTTCCCTGCGCCAGCGTGTGGGAAGCGCGCCACAGGCCGCGAGCAACGAAGTTGTTGACAAAATAATTGAAAATTTGTAGATTGCGGCGCTTGTAAAAAAAATAACTGCGCATCAAGTACGAGACGCATCACCCAATCTGTAAGGAGGGAGTGTGGCGAGACTCACGGGTGCGAACCGTTCCAGAACGGATCAGTCCCTCGAGAAGTACCTCCAGGAAATTAGTGAAGTTCCCCTACTATCTCCCGAAGCCGAAATCGAGCTCGCCAAGCGCATTAAGAAGGGTGACGAAGAAGCCTTGGAAAAACTTACCAAGGCCAATCTGCGATTCGTAGTCAGTGTTGCCAAACAATATCAAAATCAAGGCCTTTCGTTGGGAGATTTGATCAATGAGGGGAACCTTGGGTTGATCAAGGCGGCGAGCCGTTTTGATGAGACGCGAGGTTTTAAATTCATCTCCTACGCGGTTTGGTGGATCCGGCAGTCGATACTGCAAGCGCTGGCGGAGCAGTCCCGCGTTGTTCGTCTCCCGCTCAACCGTGTCGGCGCACTCAACAAAATCGGCAAGGCGCTGAGCTCCCTGGAACAGGAGTTCGAGCGTGAGCCCTCCGCGCACGAAATTGCCGACAAGGTGGAGATGACGCCCTATGAAGTTTCCGACACCTTGAAGATTTCCGGCAAGCATGTCTCTCTCGACGCGCCCTTCAATCAGGATGAGGAGAGCCGGTTGTTGGACGTGCTGGAAAACGAGGAGATGCCCTCGCCGGACAATAATCTCATGAGCGAGTCGCTGCGCATTGAAGTCGAACGGGCGCTGGAGACACTGACCGAACGTGAAGCGGAAGTTGTCAAGCTTTACTTTGGCCTGGGACGTGAACATCCGCTGACCCTGGAAGAAATTGGCGAACTTTTCAAATTGACGCGTGAGCGAGTGCGGCAAATCAAGGAAAAGGCGATCAAACGCCTCCGGCACGCCTCACGCAGCAAACCGCTCCGCAGTTATCTGGGTTGATGGCCGGCCCTCAGGACGAGGAACCGCGGCCAGCCGGGCTGAAGAGCCTCCCGCGCAAAATTGCCGTTGACAGTGGAGTGTTGACGGGCGAGATTCGGCTCGTTCAATTGGTTGCACGGACAAACATTTCAGAAAGCAAGACTAGGATGGTTTCTCGAAGCATGCGAAACCCGTGGTGTACGGGGAGGAATGGAGTATGTGCATCACTCTTAACCACAACACGACCAGCACCCCCGAGCTACCGACAACTTAAGTCCACTGCAGCGTCCCCAATCACGGAGGAAGGGAATCATGGGCGATAAGAAGATTAAGCTGATCTTATTCTCGCTTCAGGGGTCGGAAGTCAGAACGGTTAATTTGTCATGGAAGAGGATCATATCTATCATGTTCTCATCATTCGTCGTGATGCTGCTGATGGTCGGCTCTTCGATTGCACTGTTCACCGATTTTTACAAGGACGAAAGCATCACCAGACTCAACCGCACCAATCAGGCCTTGACCAAGCAGCTCCAGCACATGAGCGCCAAAGTCGCCGAGTTGGACAGCCGCATGCAGGTGGTCGAACAGAACGATGATGACCTGCGCGTTTATGCCGAGCTGCCCCGCCTGGACCCCGACCTGCGCAAGGCCGGCACCGGCGGCGCGGCGGGCGCGTATGTCGACGTCGATTTGAATCTGCTGCCCGATGCCGTGAGAAATGAAACCCGCCGGGTCAATCAAATGCTGGCCGAGCTGGAACGCCGCATCGCGCTGCATTTCGAGAACAACAAAGAGGTCAAAGAAAAAATCACGAACGATAGAGCCCAGCTCAAACACACCCCCTCGATTCGTCCCGTGGAGGCCGGTCGGATCACCGACAAATACGGCAAGCGGCTGGATCCCTTCATCGAGCGCGTGAAACATCACAATGGCGTGGACATCTCCGCAGAGATCGGAACCGAAGTCTATGCCGCCGCCGCCGGTGTGGTTGTCGCCGCCAAGTCGACCTACAGTTTGGGCCAGGGCTATGGCCGGCATGTCATTATCGATCACGGGTATGGCTACAAAACGCTCTATGGGCACCTCTCGGAAGTCTGGGTGAAGGAGGGGCAGCGCATCGAACGTTGGGACGTGATCGGCCTGGTGGGCAACACCGGCCGCACCACCGGCCCTCATCTCCATTTCGAAGTGCACAAGGATGACACCCCGGTCGACCCGCAGAACTTCTTCCTCAACTGACACGGTGGGGATGAAGAGCAAGCGCCTTCCGCAGCCGGAAGTGCGCTTTTTTTGTTCCCGGACCCCTGGATTGCAAGAGAACAAACCCTGCACCTCCTGAAGGCAGGCCCGGCCCTGCATCGCGAGGCTTCCCAGCCGGAGGGCAATGCCACACCATTTCTCACTCGATGCCATCTTCGATTGCCTCAACCCGCAACAGCGTGCGGCGGTGGAGCACCTCAACGGCCCATTGGTGATCATTGCCGGCGCAGGCACGGGCAAGACCCGCGTCATCACCCGGCGCATTGCCTACCTGGTGGCGGCACAACACGCGCGGCCCGAGCAGATTCTCGCACTCACCTTCACCGAAAAAGCCGCGGCGGAAATGGAATCCCGCGTCGATGAACTGGTGCCCTATGGCGAGGTCGGCTTCACCATCTCGACGTTCCATGCCTTCGGTGACAGGCTGGTGCGGGAGTTCGCCGTTGATCTCGGGCTGGACCCCGATTTCCGGCTGCTCAGCCCCGCCGAACAAGCCCTGTTTCTCCGCGAGCATCTCTTTGACCTCCCCCTGCATCATTACCGGCCGCTGGGCAATCCCACCAAATTCCTGCTGGAATTGCTGCGCCATTTCAGCCGCCTGAAAGATGAAGATGTCTCGCCGGAAGAATACCTCGCCTTCACCGAAAAACTGCTGGCCGAAACACCCGTCGATGACCCGGCGGCGCGCCGCGCCGCGGAAAAACAACAGGAGCTGGCCCGCTGCTATCAGGTTTATCAGAAATTGCTGCTGCAGGCGGGCTGTGCCGACTTTGGCGATCAAATCATCTACGCCCTGAAATTGCTGCGCGAGCATCCCGACATTCGCCGCCGGCTGCAGGAGCGCTACCGCTACATTCTCGTTGATGAATTTCAAGACACCAACTACGCGCAGTTTCAACTGGTCCGGGAGCTGGCTGCCGCCCATCAGAATCTCACTGTGGTTGCCGATGACGATCAATCGATCTACAAATTCCGCGGTGCCGCGATCAGCAATATTCTCAATTTCACCCAAACCTATCCGCACGCGCGTCATGTCGTGCTCACGCAAAACTACCGCTCGACCCAGGCGATTCTCGACACCGCTTACCGTCTGATCCGCCACAATGATCCCAACCGTCTCGAGGTCAAGCAGCAGATCAACAAAAAGCTGACGGGCAAAGCGCCGGGCGGGCAGCCGGTGGTGCACTGGCATTTCGACACCGTCAGCAACGAAGCGGCAGCGGTGGCACAGCACATTCGCGCGCGTGTGCAGTCCGGGGTGGCACGCCCGCAGGATTTTTGCATTCTGGTGCGCTCCAACAATGCCGCGGACCCCTTCCTGCGCGCCTTGCAGGAGGCCGGGTTGCCGCACCGCTTTTCCGGAAGCTATGGCCTGTATCAACGGGAAGAAGTGCGCCTGCTGATTTGCTTTCTCAAAAGCATCGCCAACCCGCTGGATTCGCAGAATCTCTACCATTTGGCGCAAAGCGAAATTTACGCCATGCCCATGCAGGATCTGCAGGCCGCGCTGCAGGTGCATGCCGCCACGCACCATCCCCTGCTGCACATTTTCAAGACTCCCGAACAATTCGAGTGGCAGCAACCCTTGTCGGAGGAAGGCAGGGCCACCGCTGCGAAGCTGCTTGCCGACAATGAGAAGTACCTCGAAATGTCCCGCCAACTGCCGGCCTATGCCCTGCTTTACACCTTTCTGAAGGAGTCCGGCTATCTCCACCGGCTGGCGCACAGCGAAACGGTGGCTGCCGACGAGAAGATCGGCAACATCACCAGGTTCTTTCAAACGGTGCAGAACTATGCGTATTTCACCACCCCGGGTGATTTGACCTTCTTCGTCAATCATCTTGAACTGCTGCGGGAATACGGCGACGATCCCGGCACGGCGCCCGCTGATCTCGATGCCGACGCCGTGCAAGTGATGACGCTGCACAAAGCCAAGGGGCTGGAGTTTCCGGTGGTGTTCATGGTGGGCCTGGTGGAGGAGCGTTTTCCCACCAGGCCGCGCACTTCCACCATCGAATTGCCGGAGGGGGTGATCAAGGACATTTTGCCGGAAGGCGATTTTCACCTGCAGGAGGAGCGCCGGCTGTTTTATGTCGGCATGACCCGCGCACAGAGCGAGCTTTATCTCACCAGCAGCCGCGATTATGGCGGCTCGCGTCTGCGCAAAGTCAGCGGCTTCGTGCGCGAGGCGCTGGATGATGCCCACGCCGATGATGACGTGATCAAACCCTCGCCCTTTGAAGCACTGGCACGCTTTGACCTGCCCGAGGCCGCGCCGGCAGCGGCGGCCGGTCCGCTCCCGCCGGAGCAGGTGTTGCATCTCGATCAACGCAAAATCGATGACTATCTCACCTGCCCGCTGAAGTACAAATACATTCACGTCCTGCAGGTGCCGGTGGCCGAGCATCATGCCATCATCTATGGCAGGCTGCTGCACGAAGTGGTGCAGTTTTACAATCGTCGCAGGTTTCGTCGTGAAAGCGTCACCGTCGAGGAACTGCTGGCCCTCTACCGTGCGAAATGGCGCAGCCACGGTTACCTGAGCCGCGAGCACGAACGGTTGCGTTTCGCCGCCGGCGAGGAGACCGTGCGCCGTTTCTTCGCGCAGCAGGAGGCTGACCCGGCGCGGCCGCTCTATGTGGAAGCGCCGTTCAAGTTTACTTTCGCAAACAACATCATCAGCGGGCGCTGGGATCGCATCGACCAGCTCGCCGATGGCCGCATCGTGATCACCGATTTCAAATCCTCCGCCGTGGCAGATGCGGAGGAAGCGCGCGACCGCGCCAGGGACAGCCGGCAGTTGCGGCTCTATGCCTGGGCTTATGAGGAACAATTTGGCCGGCCGGTTGACGGCTGGCGCCTGTACTTTCTCGAATCAGGCATGCTCGGCGAAGTGTCACGCAAGGAGCTTTACCTGCGCACGATTCGTGAACACGTGCAGGAGGCCGCCGCGGGCATTCGTCAGCGCAATTATCGCCCCAAGCCCGGCCCCGGCACGTGTCCGTTTTGTGCGCTCAATGATATTTGCCCGGCGGCGGAGAAGAATTGATCGGCCGCGGACCGCAAAGGATCGCTGACAAAGTTGGTGCCGGTTGTATTGTCACACCGTCAACAGAAAACCTGCATTGCAAAAAACACCGGGCATCCGGATAATCGCTGTCTTCTTCCTGCAAAAGTCCCCCCAATATTGCCGCCGGTTGTTGCCGATATTTGGCCTGAAAACCAAACAACCTTCAACACGTCGGCCTGCAAAATTTCATGCACCAGCCCCTGGGGGTGGTTGGCTCTCGCGCGCAAAGCGGCGTTTCTCGCGAGGAGGATCAATCCGGTTGCAAAATTCGGTGTGAACAAATCTCCGCTGAATTTCTCAACATGATGCCAGACCCCGGTTCCTCTGCCGGGCCCCTGACAGCCATGAGGTCGAACCTCTGCGTGGCTGATCGCCCGCCTCTCAATTTCAAGCTTTACTTCCATAAAGAAATTGATTATTCTTTCCCCGGGTTTTTGCACTTGCTGCACGGTTTTTTTCGGAGGTTTACCAGCCTGAGGTGGAGCCGCCCGTGCCGTTTACCATTCTTCATTTTTCCGACCTTCATCTCGATGCGGCGTTTGCCGGGAGCCGGCTGCCTGCGGAGATCGCCCGCCAGTGCCGCGAACAGTTGCGCTCAACACTGCGTGCCATCGTGGATCTCGCCAGGCAGCGCCAGGTCAATGCCGTGACGATTGCGGGAGATTTGTTCGAACGCGAGAAGCTCAATCCCGATACGGCGGCTTTTTTGGCGCAGGAATGCGAGCGCCTGGCGCCGATTCCCGTGTACATCGCGCCGGGAAATCACGATGCCGCGGATGCGGCCTCTCTTTATCAGCGTGGGCGCTGGCCGGAAAATGTGCGGATCGCCGTCAGCCATGCGCTCAGCGAGTGGCGCCTGACGGGGCCTTACAGCTTGTGGTCGGCGGCGCACCTGAGCCCGAGCGACCGCCACAATTTTTTGAGCGGTTTCGTCATGCCGGCGGGGGCCAGCGGGCGTCTTCCCATTCTCCTGCTGCATGCCAGTCTGGCGCCGGCAAATTTTGAAGGCAGCCGCAGCCATGCGCCGCTGACGCTCAACGATATCCGGGGAGCCGGCTTTGCGCTGGCGTTGCTCGGCCATTATCACACCCGCAAAGTCGTGCAGGAGGAGGGGGTGCTCGCGGTTTACTCCGGCAGCCCGGAGCCGCTGGGTTTTCAGGAGCCGGGCGAGCATGGTGTCACGCTCGTGCATTTGGAAGCGGCGCAAAAGCCGGTGCTGGAATTCATCGCGCTGGCGCGCTTGCATTTCGCAACGCTCGAGTTGAGCGTGACCGGCTGCCGCCATCGCGATCAGCTCATCGAACGGATTCTGGTGCTCGCCGGCGAAGGGCAGTATCGCGACAAACTCGTGCGGCTGCGTCTGACCGGTGAGGCGGCAGCGTCCCTGCGTCTGGAACTTGAGGCGATCACCCGGCGCGTCGAAAAGAGTTTCGGCTTCCTCTATCTGGAAAACGACACCCGGCCCGCCATTGACCTGAGCACGCTCGCCAGCGAGCCCACCGTGCGCGGAGCCTTTATTCGCGACATGCTGGCGGCGCTGGAGCAGGCGCAGGAAGCGGAGCAGCGTGCCCTTTATCAGGAGGCGCTGGACTACGGCATGCAGGCCTTTGAACATGATGACATCACCCTGCGATGAAACTCATTGAACTTCATCTCAAAGCATTCGGCTGTTTGAGCAGCCGCGATTTTCACTTTCAACCGCAGATGAATGTCATCTTTGGCCCGAATGAAGCGGGCAAGTCGACCTTGCAGCAGGCGATCGTGGCCCTGCTCTACGGTTTTTACGACAACCAGCGTGCCCTGGCGCGCGAGCGCGAATCTCATGCCCGTTTTCGACCCTGGCGCAACGGCACCGACTATGCCGGCAGTCTGCATTACCAACTGGCGGACGGCACCCGGCTGATCGTGCAGCGCGATTTCTCCGGTGACGAGGTCACCACGCAGGTGTTCGACGCGGTCACCGGCGAAGACATCACCAGCCGCTACAGCCGCGGCCGGCATGGCCGTGTCGATTTTATGGAGAAGCAGGCCGGCATGTCGCGCGAGGTTTTTCTGGCCACGGCCTGCATCGGGCAGGGTGCGCTGCGCAACCTGCAGGCGCGCGAGTCCACCGCCGTATCGGATGCCCTTCTGCGGCTGCTCGACTCCGCGGTGACGGAAACCTCGGCGGAGCGCGCGCTCGAACGCCTGGAGCTGAAGATGCGGGAACTGGGCAGCGATCGCTCGCAAAAGACGCTGCTCGCCATGGCGCGTGCCCGCCTGGAAGATCTCCATGAAACCCACGCGCTGCGCCTGGCCATGCAACGTGCGGTGCAGGAGGATTATGAGAAGATCGAGCGGCTCACGCTCGATCTCGACGAGCTGAATGCGCAAATCGCGGTGCTGGATCGCCAGCTTCTGCTCACCCGGAGGGAATTGCTGCGCCAGCGGCGGCAGCGCTGGCAGCGCAATGAGGAACAGCGCGCCCGCCTCATCGCCGAAATCGCCGAGCTGGCGCTGTTCGAGAATTTTCCCATGGAGCGCAAAGAGGAGTTTTTCAAACTGCGCGATGAATTCCTCTATCTCGAACGCCACCTGGCCAATCTCGCCGGCGAAGCCAACGATGTCGAATTGCGCCTGATGGCACTGGCGGAAAAAAGCAAGGCGATGCAACCGCTGGAAAAACTCTGGGAGAAACACTCGCTCGAAGATTTTCGCGTGCTTTGCCGGCGCTGGCAGGACAAGTACCACGAATCCATCGAAGCCGGCAACCGCGCCAGCGATGCCGATCAGGCGCTGGCGCGCGCCGGATTGAAGGAGGAAGACCGCCTGGCGCTCGCCAACATGAGCGACAGCGATCTGGAAAACTACAAGGCGCTGGAAACCAGGGTGCAACAATCGGACGAGGAAGTCACGCGAATTCGCAAAGAACACGACCTGTTTCATCGCAATGTCGCCTATTGGCGCCGGGTGCTGGCCTTTGCGGGATTGGTGGCGGGCATTTGCATGCTCTATGTCGCAGTCTCCACCAGCAGCACCAGTTTCGATTTTTCCAACATGCTGGTGTTTGGCCTGAGTGTGATCATTTTGATCATCGTGATCGTGGTCAACGTGCAATGGAACAGCCGCAGCCGCAGTCTCAATTTCAACCTGGTGAGCGTCGAGGAAAAATACATGGCCAATCGTGACGAGTTTCACAGCCTGCAGCTCCGTTTCGGGATCGAAACCGTCGCCGATCTGGCCCAGCGCCGCGCCCAATATCAGGCGCTGGCCGGCTTCAAACAGGTTCATCACAAGCTGGAACTCGAACGCAAAAAAATCGAGGACGACTTGCAGCCCTGGATGGCGGCACTCGGCATCAGTTATGTCGGCCCGGACTCCCTGCCGGTGGCTGAGAAGAATCTCGAGGAGAGCCACCGTCTGTGGAGCGAAGCCAGGGCGCTGCGCCAGCGCCGTGACGAGCTTTTGAAGCAGCAGGCGGAAAGCTCTGCCAACCTCGCCAAAACCCGCTGGCTGCTCGAGGAATTGTTGCAACTGGCCCACATCGACGAGCCGGTGGGGGAAAAGGCTTTTCAAATCTTTCTGGCGAACTGCCAGAAGCGCGAATATCTCGAGACGCTGCGGCTGCAGGAACAACAGGCCGCCACGCTCAGCCGGGAAATTCTCGAGGGCGAAACCGTCGAGGCCATCAACGCGCAAATCGCCCAGCTCGAAGCGCAGCTCGCGACGCTGCCGCCGGCCGCCGCCAGGGAGGTGGAAGTTTCAGCAGCGGGTTTGACGGCGCTGCGTGAAAAGCGCGAGCGTCTCCAGGCTGAAAGGAACAATTTGCAGCAGTTGATGGCAACCACCAGGGAGCGCATCGCGGCGCGGCTGCAGGGCCAGCCGCCGCTTGCGGAGTTGGAGGAGGAAATCGCGCTGGTCGAAGCCGACGTCGCCCGTTTCGAACGCGCCCGCCGTGCCCTCGAACTCGCCCATGAAACCCTGACGCAGGCCGCCCAGCGGCTGCATCGCGATTTTGCCCCGCGTCTCAATGAGTTCCTCAGCCAGCATGTGCAAAGGCTGACCAAGGGCAGATATATGACCGCGCTGGTCGATCCCTCCACGTTTGCGGTGCGGGTGCTGCCGAACCAGTATGAAGCACCGGTCGATCTCGAGAAGTTGAGTTTCGGCACGCGCGAGCAGATCTATTTGCTGCTGCGCGCGGCAGTGGTTGCATTGTTCGCCAAAAGCGGTGAAACCATGCCGCTCCTGCTCGATGATCCGCTGGCGCACGCCGATGAAAGCCGCTTGCGCGCCGCGCTGGCGATCTTTGCCGAACTGGCGGAATCCCACCAGATTTTCTATTTCACCAAGGATATTCAGGTGGTGAATTATTTCCGCGCCCGTCATGGGGCGGAGGCCATCATCACGATTTGAATCTTCTGTCGCGGAGCGTGCAGCGCCAGCCTGCGGCCGCGACTGCCCGCCAGTCCTTTTCCATCCCGCCGACAAAATAAAAAGGCCCGAATCAGATGATTCAGGCCTTTTTGGCTGTGAGGGGGAGCCAGATCTATGTCAATCGCCACACGGCGTTCCGATGAAGCCGAAAAAGAAAGCATCCGGTCAACCGTGATGGGCGGCGAGCGTCATGCTCTCCGCAGTAAGGAGGAAGTCATGTCACGTTTGGTTAACAGCCACGGTTTTAAGCCGGATGCCAAGTTCCCTTGCACCAACTCTCCTGTCAGCGGCAAGAATCACTTTGGCTTTTCGAATTGCAACCGCCATGCCAGTGTTGCGCCAGAGGGGCGCGCCACCCGGCGGGGTTTGGAATCCTGTTCTTAACCTGTATGATTGCAGGGGCTTGTTGATTCCCCGGCATGGCGGCGCCTGCGCTGCGTCTCGGCGAGGGAGAGCGGCCCTGGCAGGGGAATCTTACAGAAGCGAATTACAAAAACGGAGGATGAGACAGTCACTTGATCCACAAAATGGTAATGCCGGCATTGGCCTGGCCGAGATCGGGGTCATCAATTTGTCCGCATTCCTCCCGCATCTCCTGCGTGTCGTCGTCAAAGATGCTGTAGTCCTCGCCATAGATCACGGCCCGGAAGTGACGTTGGAAGCGATAGGCCCAATCCCGCACGGTTTCGCGGGTCGCGCCGCCCCGGCCGTGGCTGCCATAGCCGTGCACGATTTTCAATGCCCGATATTCCTTTGAGCCGCGGATTTCGGAAAGCAGGTGGTTCAACTCTGCTTCGACTTTGTCGGGATGGCGTGGCGGATGGCCAAGATCCACTGTGCGCACGTAATTCCTGGTGGTTTGCCTCATGTCAGGCTCCCCGCGTTTGCGTGACACCAGCGCGCCGTCGTTTCAAGGGCTGGCTGTGCCGTTGCCACCTGCGGTGGGGGCGGCCGGCTTGCGATAGGGCACGAGCTTGCCGAATTTGCGCACGACTTTTTGATCGGTGATCATATCGATGCGAACGATTTTGCAACCTGCCGGCAGCGTGTGAGTGATCATCAGCGCGAGAGCCAGGGTGGGATAAAAACGCAGGCCGCTCTTTTCCCGGCGTTTGCGATAACACAGCAAACCGGCCTGGCCGTTGACCTCGATGACCGTGGTGGCATGTGGTGCCAGACCGACTTCGAACAGGCGGTTGAATTGCACGGCGATGGCCTCCGGGCCGTGAAAGGAGCCGATCGCCGGGATCACCAGAGCGGCCTGTTGATCCAGCAGGTCCGTGAGTTGCAAGGGGTTGGTTTGCACCAGTGCGCGCGCCAGCCGGCGCATGATTCCCGCCACCCGGGGATGGTTGGGCAGGAGGGGATGGCGCGGCAGCTTGCTTTGCGCCGCCTGAATGGTCTGGCGTGCGAGTGTGAGCTGCTCCCGCGTTTGTTCGGTGCTGAGCTGCAGGGCGCTTGCCGCCTGGGCCTCGCTGGCGCCGAGAATGTCCGTCAGCAGGTAGAGGGCGCGCGTCTCCGGCGCCAGCAGATGCAGGACGTTCACAAACACCAAAGACAAACTTTCGTAGGTCGCCACAGTGCGCTGCGGTGAGGCCTCGATCAAGTCGATTTCTGCCAGCGGCGTCTTGTTGGTGAGCAGCGGTTCGACCGCAGCGCGGGCGGGTGCACTGGCATCCGTCGTGCCGTTCTCCCCGGCAGGCTGCTGGATGGCGGCATGAATGGCCTGCAGGCTGGCAGTAACTGCACACCGGTGAACCAGCGCCTGCCAGGTCTCCTCCGGCCCATTGGCGGCCACGCCCTCGACGATGCTGATCAGCGCCTCCTGGGCAGCATCCTCGGCGTCCTCCAGATTGCCGATGAGGCGGTAGCATGTGGTCACGACTTGCGGCCGCAACCGCTCCAGCAAGCGATCCAGCGAGGCACGGTTGCCCTGTTTGGCCAGAAGGAAATCATCCTGCAGCCGGCTGACTGCCTCGAAGTGATTCATAAGTTGGATTCCTGCTCAATAAAATCGCGGGCGAATATAGGCATATTCCTTTTGTGAAGGCAAGACAAAAAACAAAAGCCCCGTAATCCCCCTGGTAACAGGTGGGGTGGCACAGGCCTCCCCGCCTGCAGACAAGCGGTCAGCATTCCATCCCCACACGCAACGGAGGCATTACAAAGCCCTTGAGAATGCCGGGGAGATTCTTTATGTTTCAGCCCGCTTGTCGCTGCGCAGCCCGCCGCGGGCTGTTCAACACTTTGTACCCGCATCTCATGCGTCTGCCATGGAAAGCCGCGTGCCCCTGACTACAGCGCGCCTGCACTGCCGCCTCTTTATCACCGGGGGCAGCGGTTATCTCGGCCGTCATTTGGTTCCGCAGTTGCAGCAACGCGGTCATGCCGTGCGGGCACTGGTGCGGCCCGGCGCGCAGGGCAGGCTGCCGGCAGGTTGTGAGACGGTTGTCGGCGATGCCCTCCGGGCAAACTCGTTTGGCGCGTGCGTGCCGCCGGCAGACACGTTCGTCCATCTTGTGGGTGTTCCTCGTCCCGGGCCGGCAAAAGCACGGCTGTTTCGCACGGTTGATTTGGCTTCGGTGCAGGCTGCGGTGACTGCCGCGTGCACCAGCGGCATTGCGCACCTGGTCTACGTCAGCGTGGCACAACCGGCGCCTGTGATGCAGGCCTACGTGCGGGTGCGCGCGGAGTGCGAAGCTCTGATCCGCGGCAGCGGGTTGAACGCGACCCTCATCCGGCCCTGGTACGTTCTTGGCCCCGGCCATCGCTGGCCACATCTGTTGCAACCATTCTACTGGCTGGGGGAGCGGTGGTCCGCCACGCGCGACACGGCGCGCCGGCTGGGGCTGGTCACGCTTACGCAAATGATCGCGGCGCTGGTGCATGCCGTCGAACATCCGCCCACCGGCATTCGTGTGATGGAAGTGCCGGAGATTCGAAAAATGACACTGTGATGGTGATCGTCCACTGTGGCCAACCGCTGGCATGACTGGCTGCACCGTCTGTGCGAATCCCGGCACCTGAACCAAATCCTGGCGAAAGTCCTCCATGTGGCGTTCCCTGTTGTTCCTCATTGCTGCTTTTGCCCTGCTGCTCATGTTGCTCCGGCTGTTCGAGCGCCATTTCGTTTTCTTCCCCCGCCCCCATCCCCGCGGCTTCTGGCAACCGGAACGATTCGGCCTGTCCGTGCAGGACGCTTATTTCACCACCGCTGAGGGTGCCACGCTGCACGGCTGGTTCGTGCCGCATCCGGCGCCGGTGGCCAGCCTGCTGATGGCGCATGGCAATGCCGGCAACCTCAGCGATCGCGTCGAATGGCTCGTGCGGCTGCAGCGGCAGGTTCCCGCCCATTTGTTCATGTTCGATTATCGCGGCTATGGCCGCAGCACCGGCTCACCTTCCGAGGAGAACTGCTATCGTGACGCCGAAGCGGCGTATGACTGGCTGCACCAGCATGTGCCGGGTTTGCCGATTATCGCCCACGGCCACTCGCTGGGCAGCGCGGTGGTGATCGAACTCGCCGGCCGCCGTCCTCTGACGGGCCTGATCATCGAGGCCGGTTTCACCGACGCGGCAGACATGGCGCGCCTGATGTTTGGCGGGCTGCCGATGGGCTGGCTCACCAGCATGAAATGGGCGAGCCGGGAAAAAGTCGCGCAGCTCACCCTGCCCAAGCTGTTCCTGCATGGCGATCGCGATGAGGTGGTCCCGTATTCGCTGGGTCAAAAACTTTTCGCGGCCGCCGCGCACCCCAAACATTTCGTCACGCTCACCGGCGTGGATCACAACGACTCTTTCCTTGCCGGCGGCGAAAACTATTATCGTGTCCTGCGGGATTTCGTACAGCAATGCGCGGCACAAGCTTCGTCCACCGTGGTGAAAGGGGCGCCGTGACACAGATTCCCGGCTCTTCACCATTGCCGGCTGTGCTGCCGCGGCGGCGTGTGTATGCCGTGCTGGCGCTCGGCGTGCTGGCCGTGTCCTTCTCCGCAATTTTCGTGCGTTGGTGTGAAGCGCCGGCGCTGGCCATTGCCTTTTACCGCTTGTTCTTCGCTTCCGCCTTTCTGATTTTGTCCACACGCGGCAAAGCCTGGCGTGCCCGGCAGACGCTGTCGCTGCCGGCGGCGGCGTGGGCGGTGCTGTCGGGCGTCATGCTCGCCGGGCATTTCGTCACGTGGATCGCCTCCCTCTCCCACACTTCCGTGGCGAGCTCCACGGTGCTGGTTGCCACTTTGCCCGTTTTTGTGACGCTGGGTGCCGTGTTCGTTTTGCGGGAACGGCTGCGGCCTCTGCTTGCCGGCGGTTTGCTGCTTGCAATGATCGGCGTCCTCATCATTGCGCTGTGTGACGGTCAGGCTGGCAGGGACTCGCTGCGCGGTGATCTTCTGGCGCTGGCCGGCGCGCTTTTCGGCAGCGTTTACTTTCTCATCGGCCGGCGGCTGCGTCAGAGCATGCCCACCAGGGTGTATGTCACCCTGTGCTATTCGACCGCTGCGCTGGTTGTGCTGCTGGCTGCGCTCCTGCTGCGGGTGCCGCTGTTGTCCTATTCCTGGCAAACCTTCGGTTTGTTCATGTTGATTGCGCTGGTTCCGCAAATCATGGGGCACACGAGTTTCAACTGGGCCTTGCGCCATCTTTCGGCGCCCACGGTGGCGGTTGCCCTGCTGGGTGAGCCGGTCGGGGCGAGCCTGCTCGCCTGGCTGTTGTTGGGGGAGAAAGTCGCGGGCTGGACGATGCTGGGCGGGTTGCTCACGCTGGCTGGCGTCACACTGGCTATTTATGGCGAGCCGAGGTCGTGATGAAACGCATTCTGCTGGCAGCCAATCCTCATGCCGGCCTGGGCCGGGGTCGGAAAGTCCTGGCGCGGTCGTTGCGCATCCTGCAACAGCGCGGTGTCGCTGCCGAAGTGCTGATTTCGGAATGCGAAGGTCACCTGCTGCGCGCCCTGCCCCGGCGTTTGCTGGAAGGCTGGGATCAAATCGTCGCCCTGGGCGGCGACGGCACGCTGTTTCAAGTGATCAATTGCTGCCTGCAGCAACCGGGATTCGATACGCCGCTGGCGCTCATTCCCGCGGGCACCGGCAACTCCTTTGCGCGCGAGCTGGCCGGCGCCGCGCTGCCCGCCGCCTGGGAGGGAATTCTGTCCGGTGAACCCACGCGCATCGATGTGTTGCACTGTCTGCCGCAAACCCCTGCGCCGGATTTTCCCGCGGGGTATTACTGCCTCACTGCACTGGGGCTGGGCTTCGTCTCCGACGTCACCCGCAACGCGCTGCACTTCAAGCGCTTCGGCGTCCTGGCCTATGTCCTGGCTGTCATGAAAAGCCTGGCCAAACTGACCGCCGCGCATTTGCGCCTGCAACTTGACGGCCGGCTGATCGAGCGCGAAGGCGTGTTTGTCATCGTGTGCAATTCGCGCTTCGCCGGCGGCCTGATGAAGATTGCACCCGGCGCCCGGCTCGACGACGGCTTGATGGAGGTGCTGGTGTTGCACAAGGTGAATCGCCGCACCTTGCTGCGCGCCTTTCCCTCGGTGTTCAAAGGCACGCACGTGCATCATCCCAACCTTGAAATCTTCAGCGGCCGCAGCCTGCAGATCGCAGCGGAACCGGTGCAAGTTCTCACGCCTGACGGCGAAGTGGCCGGCTGCACGCCGGTGAGCGTAACGATTCAACCCCAAAAACTGCCATTTCTGTTATGATCGATCTCGTGTTCCTGGGCACCGGCTCGGCACTGCCAAACGCGCGGCGCAATCTCTCCGCGGTGGCGCTGGTACGCCAGGGTGAAATCTTTCTCTTCGATTGCGGCGAGGCAACTCAGATTCAATTCCGCCGTGCCGGCCTCAAACCCGGGAGGCTGCGCGGTATTTTCATCTCCCATTTCCACGGTGATCATCTTTTCGGCCTGCCGGGTTTGCTCACCAGTTTGAAGATGCTGGGCTGCCAGCAGGAGATTCATCTCTTCGGCCCCCACGGCCTGGCGTCCTACATCGAATTTCACCGCCGGCTGTGTGGCTTCGAGTTGAGCTTTCCACTCACGATTTATGAAATCACGGAGAACAGCCGGCGGGTGATCTGGCAGGCCGCGGATTATCATGTCGAATGGCAGCCGTTGCAGCATCGGCTGTTCACGGCGGGTTATGCGCTGGTGGAGGCCGATCGTCCGGGCAAGTTCGATGAACAACGCGCCGACGCGCTCGGTGTGCCTTTCGGCCCGGAGCGCGGCCGCCTGCAGGCCGGCGAGCGCATCGTCCTGGCAAACGGCAAAATCATCACTCCCGCGGAAGTGATTGGCCCGCCGCGGCCGGGGGTGAAAATTGCGTATTGTGTCGACACCTCGCCCTGCCCCGGTGAAGAATTGCTGGCGCAGGATGCCGATGCCTTGATTGCCGATGCGACTTTTCCCGCGCAGGAACGGGAATGGGCACAGCAAACCGGGCATTCGACTGCCGCCGAAGCCGGCGCGCTGGCACAACGCTGCGGGGTTCGCCACCTCTTTCTCACCCACTTCAGCGGCACCTTGAGCCACGCGGATTTGTCCGCAATGGTCGAAGAAGCGCGCACTTTCCTGCCGCAGGTCACCGCCGCCACCGATCTGGCGCGTTTCACGATTTTGCCCCGCGCCTGAGCTGTCGCGGCGGTTTGCGGCACGCCGGCAGCCCCCGCCTGGCCTTCTCCTCAATCGCCCAACTCTTCCGGATGAAATGTGATTTGGGGCAGCGGTTCCGGCAGGCTGGCCAGCGTCGGCGGGCTGGCGTGATAGGGTTGCACGCTGCGCAACAAGGCCGCGACTTCCACCCCGCAGCAACGATCAGGCACCTGCGCGAGTTTTTGCATGCCCTTGTGAAGCTGGCTTTGCATGCCCTTCAGGTTGTGCATGCGGTAATGATAGAAGCCGGTGGCGATATTGACCAGGCCGTGAAAAAGATTGCGCTCCACCGGCGTGCGCGCATCCAGCCACAACTCCTCCAGCTCGTCATGCGCTTCGAAAAAATACTCACGATTGAAGAGGTCGATGCCACGAGCCAGGCGCGCGCGCAGGTTTGTGAGGAAGCGGTTGGTCAAGGCTGTTTGCTCCTGTATTCATGCGGGTTTCATGGTGATTCTGCCGAGCCGCAAGCCCTCGAAGAGTCCATCCCCCACTGCCGTTGTCCTGCAGGGATCCGGTGAAGCAGCGCGCGGCCTCTTTTCGGATTTCAATCTGGATGAAAATCCGGCGCAGCGCCTCAATGCAGCAGCACCATCTTTTTGCTGGCTGTGAATGCCGCGGTCTGAATGCGATACAAATACACACCGGCACGCAGCAGATTGCCCTCCTGATCGTGGGCATCCCACACCACGGTGTGCTCGCCGGCGGACTGGGTTTCGTCCAGGATCCGCTCGATGAGGCGGCCGGCGAGATCATAAACCACCAAACTCACCCGTCCGGCACGCGGCAGACGATAGGTTATTGTGGTGCTGGGATTGAAAGGGTTGGGATAGTTCTGGCTGAGTGCAAAAGCCAGCGGGGATTCCGTCAGGGTTGTTATGCCGCTGGCCTGCCGGCTGTATTTGTACACCAGACGACCAACGGCATAGCCCAGGGTGTCGCCTAAAAAGCGAAAGCGATTGACCCGTGCGCCAAAGCCGGCGGATTGCCAGGTTGCGCCACCGTCGCGGGTTTCGTAGGTGGGCTGGCTGCTGTTGCCCCCAATCCAGCCGTGCTGTTCATCGATGAAGCCGATGCCCTGCACAAAGTAATAATCTGGCGAAAACAGTTTTTCCTGCCAGGTGCGGCCGCCGTCACTGGTTTTGAGAAAGTAAATCGGCGCCAGGCTGTTGCGCTGCAAGGACACGTAGCCGGTGCGGCGGGTGGGGAAGGAAATTTTCCAGCACCATTCGCCGGTGCGGCTGGTGGTGAAGCGTTTCTCCCAGGTGGCGCCGCCATCGCTGGTGAAGAGAATGACGCCGCTGGAGTTGTCATGAGTGACATTGGTCAGGCCGACAGCGAGGCCGGTGTCCGGATGAAAAAAGTAGACATCGATCAAGCCGGCGGCGTGCGCACTCATGTCCCGGGCCTGCCAGGTGCGGCCGCGATCGGTGCTGCGTGCAAACGCCGCCGGGCCGCGCACCCGGCCGACGGCGCACATCACCGAATCATTCACCACGTGCATGCCGCACAGACCGCGCGGACGGTGGCCAACGAAGGCGGTCACCGGCGTCCAGTGCAGGCCGCCATCATCGGTGTGATAAAGCACCGTGCTGTCGGTGGCGCCGAATTCTCCGGGCCCGACATTGCCCGCCCAGCCGTGCTGCGCATCGAGAAATCCAATGGAGCGGAAGTGCGCGGTGCTGCGCTCGAATTGTTTCTGCCAGGTGGCCCCCCCGTTGTCGGTGCGGTAGATTTGGCCCGAGCCGTTGACGATCCAGCCGGTCACGGCCGTCACGAAGTAAACGTCATTGTAGCGTGTCAGAACCGGGACGGAGCCGAGCGTTTGCCAGGTTTGGCCAATTGCGATTTGACTCAAGCCTGCCAGCAGCCCCGCCACTGCAAAGAGCCTCCTTTGCAACACGGTTTGCCTCCTTTACTGCTTTGCAAATGACACCGCGAGTGGCGAACAGACAGCCAGGAGACAGGCACTTTTGGCATTTTTGCTTTTGCCGAAAAATTTCTGGCCTCCTCCTTTTGCGGGTGGTTCCGTTCCACCCGGGCACGCCAAAACGAAGCGCGGGCTTCACCGCCTCGCCTGCGCCAGGTTTGCAAAACATTCAACCCGGCGAAGGCGGCGGCGGTCGGGAGGTCAAGGCACGGTCATTTTACCAACCGCCCTCGCCCGTTGCGCGCAAGATCATCACCATGGCAACCCGCCGGCTCACCTGAAAAAATGCCCATCGGCGGTTGCCTGATGAGCTGGTGTAATGATGCCATGCCGATGGCTCGGCGCACACCACCGGGCAGTCTGGTGCCCGCAAGCTCAGGGCGTCATGGCCGGTGTAGTACTCACCGCTTTGAACGCATTCAAAATCCCGCCGGTGACCATCTTGCCTTGCAGGCTGGTCTGGACATCGACCGAGTTCATCAGGTGCTGCTTCAACTGCAAATTGGTGAGACCGGGAAATTGTGCCAACACCAGCGCCGCGATGCCGCTCACGTGCGGGGTTGCCATCGAAGTGCCGGAGAGCGATTGATAGCTGTTGTTGGGGGCGGTACTGAGAATCTCCTTGCCGGGCGCGGCCAGGTCCACGCTGTTCCGGCCAAAATTGGACCCGGGAGTGGGCAGCACATTGCCCACGCAGCCGCAGATGCCGCCCCCGCCGCCGCCCGAACCGAACACCGCGAGGTTGCCCTTGTTGTCAATCGCCGCCACCGCCAGGACGTTGTCCACTTCGTAGTTCGAGGGATAGTTGGGCGTGACGTCGTTGTCCTTGCCGTCATTGCCGGCGGCCGCGACAAAGAGCGCGCCCTGTTGATTGGCAAACTTGATGGCGTCTTCCAGCGCCTGGGAGCGGCCGCCCCCGCCCCAACTGTTGTTCATCACGTGGGCGCCAAAGCGCGCGGCATAGGTGATCGCCTCCACGGCATCCGAGAGGCTGCCGGAGCCGCCGCTGCCGAGGAATTTCAAGGGCATGATGCGGACATTCCAGTTGACGCCCACCACGCCCGCACCGTTGTTGCCGACTGCGCCGATCGTGCCCGCCACATGCGTGCCGTGGAGATTGTCATCGAAGGGATCGTTGTCGCGATTGACGAAATCCCAGCCGCGCCAGTCGTCGATGTAGCCGTTGTTGTCATCGTCGATGCCGTTGCCGCTGCGGGGATCATTGGGATCGGCCCACGGGTCTTCGCCGGGGTTGGTCCACATGTTGGCGCTGAGATCGGGATGCCGGTAGTCCACGCCCGTATCAATCACCGCCACCAGCACCTCGGCGCTGCCTTTCTGCACTTCCCACGCTTCGACGGCATCGATGTCGGCATCCGCGGTGCCGCCGTTCTGGCCGGTGTTGTGCAAGCCCCAAAGCTGGCCAAACTGCGGATCATTGGGAATCTCGCTGGCATAGTAGAGATAATTGGGCTCCGCGTAGACCACGCCCGGACGGCTTTGCAGCTCTTCGACCAGGGCGTTGACTTCCTTGCCGGTGGTGTCGCGCACCACGAAGATGTCTCCCGGCCCGAGCGGCTTGGAAGAGGGCATGGCCGCCATCACCCCGGGGTCACTGACTTTGACTACGACTTCACCGGGAACGAACAACGGTCGTTGCTCCTGCCGGGCCGTTTGTCCGCTAAAGATCATTGCCAGCAGCAACAGGCCCAACAGGCTCCACCATTTCTTCATGAAAATCCTCCACAATGGGGAATGATGATTGTGCCGGCGCCAGCCCAATGGATTCATTGAATGGCACCGGCGCTTGGAATAATAAGCGGGGGAGGGCATAAATCCGGTGACAGCAGACAGGCCGGCGGTTCGCAAAACCGGCGGGCTGGCCGGCTGGAAGGTTCGCCGTGACACGCCGCATTTTGCGCCGGAAAAACGCTCACGACCGCAAAGATTTTGCAGTGCCGATCTCCTGCCTGCATGGGGCGGCAGGCAAGACTCCTGCGTCAGGGCCGCTCAGGAATGCGATATTCGAGATTCGGTTCCGCGTATTCCACCAGGGGATGGGCGCGGCAGCGGGCCAACACCTGATCGAGGGATTGTCCGGCCGGCAGACGATAAACGCGCACCCCGATCGCCGGCAAGTTGCGCACTTGCTCCAGGCCCAGGGCCGCCGCGAAAGCCTGCACGGAATCGGCGAGCGCCGTTGGTTTGAACTTGATCAAAACCTCCGCGGGCTGGGCAGCCGCGGTGTTCGGGGCGGCAGCTTCACGCTGTTGCTCGGCCTGTTTGCAGGGCTGCGAAACTGTGGCAGCCAGGGCGGCAATCAGGAGTGCAATGATGAATTTCATGGCTCTTGCAGCACGGGGCAGAGAGAGTTGCCGGGTCTCTGCCGGATCGCATGACGCCGGTGGCTGCGGACGGTTGGAGGCAGCGCCGGTCAACGAGCGGCAACCGGCTGCAAAGTAGCACTCTCTTTTCGCGATGTCAACCGGAATTTATCCCGCTCCGCCTGCCGGGCATCGCATCTTCTCCTGCCGTGCCGGCGGCAGGCGCCGGCTCATTGCCAGGAGGCGCGCAGAATGGCAAGCTGTTTGGCCTGCAGCAGCGTCTGCTGACGAAAGATGATCACCCCGCCGGCCGGGGCCTCCAGAGCATGCAGCACCGCCGCGCTGAATTCGTCATCCGGCACATTGTGGCCGCTGCCGAGATCGGTTTGGATGATGGGCCATACCGGTTTGTTGGTTTCGCTTGCGGTGTATTGCACGAACTGCGAAATCCACTCCACCGGCCGGCCGCACAGTTCATGATAAAGCATGGGTGAGAAAACATCGAAATGGCTGCTGAGACGGCGATAATCCTGGCCCAACACATTGGTGATTGCGCGGCCATATTCTTCGCGCTGCCAGGGCACGGCAAACAGGCCCATGATCACGCCCGGCTTTTTGGCGATGGTCTCCTGCGCCTGCCGGGCAAAATCAGCGATGACCGCGGTTTTGTAGAGCATCCATTCGCGGCGGTGGTGGGTGAGAATCCAGTTGGCCCGGGCAGCGAGCAGACCGGCTTTGGCACCGGCCGGCCCGTCGGTGCTCGTATCCATTGGCAGGTTTTCCGGAATCACCAGGCCGCTGCGGCGTTCGAAATCCGCCAGCGTCGAATCGCAGAAGCAGGTTTCCAGCAACTCGGGGTTGGGTGTTTCCCAGTGTCCGCTGAAGCGCAGAAAGTCGAGCCAGATGCCGTCGAAACCGGCATCGCGTTTTTGTGCAATCTGACGCAGCAGGCGCGGCCAAAAGCTGCGTTGTGTGGGGCAAATGCCGTTGCCGGGCTCTGCCGCCACGCGATTGCCCTGGCGGTCCACCGGGCGGAGTTGAGGATGGCGCCGCCACAGCACGCTGCTCCCGAAGACATTCACCGTGGTGTAGATTTTGACGCCGATGGCCTTGAGCGTCTGGTGCAGCTCCGGCGCAATCGTGTCCACAAACACGGCGTTGATGTTGTTTTGATAAAGCGCGGCCGCGGTTTCTTTGGGCGTGCCGGCGAACGGCCCCTCCGGCGTGAAGCCCCACAAGGCATGGATTTGTGTCTGTGCCCGGGCTGCCGGGTGCGGGCCGCCGCATAAAGTCAGGGTGAGCAGAAAGAGGAGGTAGCGTTTCATGTTGAGTAGCACCGATGAAGGATCCGCATGACTGTCGGGTCTTTGTATCGCAAGATTGCCCGCGAGGCAAGCAACAAGGCCCGGCTTGGCCGCACGCATCCATCCGCGGGCAAACCGGGCACGACACCAAAGGCAGGCAAGGTTGGTCACCCTCCACGTTTTCAAGGTGGCGATGCCTCCGGGCAGAAGCGACGCCGCACACCACCCGGCTCTCAGGCGAGCGCCTCCGCGAGTATTTCGATCACATGCTGCGCCCGGCGGCCGGTGGCATGTTCGATTTGATGCCGGCAACTGAAGCCATTGGCCACCACGCGATGTTGTGCGGGCAGCGCCCTGATTGCGGGAAACAGGCGCAGACCGCCGATTTGCAGGGAGAGCGCGTAATGTTCCTTCTCATAGCCGAACGCGCCCGCCATGCCGCAACAGCCGGAATCCACCTCGGTGACGTTGCAACCCGCCGCCTGCGCGAGCGCGGCTTTCGAAGTCTCCGTGCCGAACAATGCCTTGTGATGGCAGTGGCCGTGATAGAGAATGTCTTGCTGCAGCGGTTTGAAGGCAGTCCGGACCTGGTTGTGCCGGAGATGCTGCAGCACGAAATCCTCGATCAGCAGAAACTGTCCGGCCACTCTTTGCGCTTTGTCGGGCTCGCGCACCAGGTCGGGATAGTCCTCCTTCACCGCCGACACGCAGCTCGGTTCGCAACCGACGATCGTCAAACCCTGCTCGACAAACCGCGCGAGCCGGTCGACGACTGCTTCCGCGCGCGGCCGCGCGGCACGCAACATGCCGTTGGAAATGAGCGGCCGGCCGCAGCAGCCGGCATTGGCCAGCACCACACGATAGCCCAGGGCCTCCAGGACTCTGACCGCTGCTTTGCCGATGTCAGGCTCGTGGTAAGAAAGAAATGTATCATTGAAGAGCACGACTTGCGGACGCCGGTGGTAATTATCATCCGGGATTTTGCGACGCTGGAACCAGCGGCCAAAGCTTTCCGCGGCATAAAGCGGCAGCACGCGGCGACGGTCGATGCCCAGCACCCTTTCCAAAAAACGGCGCAGGGTGCGGCTCTGCAGCAGGCAGTTGCTCAGGCCGGGAAAGAGCGTGCCGAGACGGCCAAGCACCTCCGGCCGTGCGAACAAATGCACGCGCAGCGGCGTGCCATGCTCGTCATAGTAATGCGCCAGAAACTCGTATTTCAATTTGGCAACATCGACATTGGACGGGCATTCCGCCTTGCAGCCCTTGCAGGCCAGGCACAGATCGAACACCTGCTTCAGCCGCGCGGTGGTGAAGCGTTCGGGCGAGATCGCCCCGGTGAGCGCGGCGCGCAGGGCATTGGCGCGGCCGCGGGTGGAGTGTTCCTCGTCGCGCGTTGCCATGTAGGAGGGGCACATGGTGCCACCCAGGGTTTTGCGGCAGGCCCCCACACCGGTGCACATTTCGACGGCGCGGTCAAAACCACCATCCGCTTGAAAGTGAAAGTGCGTGTACAGCGGCCGGGTGTGATAGTGCGGGCCAATGCGCAAATTCTCCGCAATGTCCTGCGCGTCTACGATCTTGCCGGGGTTGAAGCGATTGTGCGGATCGAAGGCGGCTTTGACTTCGCGAAACGCCTGATAGAGTCGGGGGCCGAAGAAGACGGGATTGTGAAAGCTGCGTACCAGACCGTCGCCGTGTTCGCCGCTCATCATGCCGCCATAGTGCATCACCCGCGCCAGCACCTGTTGGGAAATGCTGCGCATCAGGCGCACGTCCTCGGCTTGCTTGAGATTGATGATCGGTCGCACGTGCAACAGCCCGACACTGGCGTGGGCATAAAGCGAGACTTCCCGGCCGTGGCGGTGCACGATGTCGATCACCTCGCGGATGTAATCCGGCAGCACCGCCACCGGCACCGCGGCATCCTCGATGAACGGCAGCGGCTTGAAATCGCCCTTCATGCCCAGCATCAATCCCAGGCCGGCCTTGCGCAGGCTCCACACCGTGTTTTGTTCCGCGCTGCCCAGCGCGCGGGTGCAGGCGTAGGCGCGATGCTGCCGCTGCAACTCGCCGCCCAGCCTGTCGAGTTTGGGCAGGATTTCGTCGGGGTGCTCGCCAAAAAATTCGATCACCAGCATGGCCTGCGGGCTGCCCTGCACGAAGGCCGCCGCGCGCTTGCGCTGCTCGAGGTTTTGCGCCGCCAGGCTGAGAATGAGATGATCGAGCAATTCCACCGCTGCCGGTTGATACTCCAAAATGGCGGCGGTGGCACGCAGGGCGTCGAAGAGATCATGAAAATGCGCGAGCAACAGCGCCGTGGCCTTGGGCAGCGGCGCCAGGCGCACTTTGGCCGCGGTGATGAAAGCGAGTGTGCCCTCCGAACCGCACAGAAGTTTGGCGAGATTCCACTCGCTTTGATCGAGCAACTCGTCGAGCGCGTAGCCGCCGGCGCGGCGCATCACCCTGGGAAAGCGTGCCCGAATTTCATCGGCATGGGTGTGCACGATACGCTTCATCTCGCGATAAATCCGGCCTTCGAGATCCGGCTGCCGGCCTTTCGCCGCGCAAGCCGCCGGGGACAGGGCCGCAAACTCCACCGCGCTGCCGTCGGAGAGCACGGCCTCCAGCGCCAGCACCTGATCGACGGTCTTGCCGTAGCGGATCGAATGCGCACCGGAGGAATTGTTGGCGATCATGCCGCCCACCGTGGCGCGATTGGAAGTGGCGACATCCGGTGTGAAATGCAGACCGCTGGCTTTGAGCTGCTCGTTCAGGTTGTCGCGCACGATCCCCGGTTCCACCTGCACCCACTGTTCCTCCAGGTTGCATGCCAGAACCCGTGTCAGGTATTTGGAGCAATCGACCACCAGCGCCTGCCCGACCGCCTGCCCGGCGAGGCTGGTGCCGCCGCCCCGCGGCAGAATGGCCACCTCGTATTTGAGCGCGGTGCGAATCGCCTGAATCGCCTCCTCGCGATCGCGCGGCAAAACCACACCCACCGGCCTGATTTGATACAGGCTCGCATCCGTGCTGTAAAGATAGCGCGTCACCTCGTCGAACAAAACCTCACCCCGCAGTTTGCGCTTCAATTCGGCTTCCAATTTGACGGCGTCGGAGATTTTCATTTTCCACGCTTGGAATGTTTGCTGCGAAAGGAAATTGGTCGCGGGGTAATTGTCATGCGCGCTCGCACATCAAGCACGATGACAACGTTGCGCAGGCCTCCTGTCTGCCTGCGGAGAGCCTCCGCAGGATCGCAAGAGAACGCCACGGTCAAACCGTGGCGGAACAGCTACTCTTTGCAAAGCCCCTGCGGCTTCACGTCCTGCGTGTTTTGGCCATTGGATTTTATCACTGCGAAAAAGTTGGCCGGATTGGGTCGACGGCCTGTGCTGCGGTATTTTCGTGTCAAGTATTCTGTGCCCGCTGAAAACGTTCCAACCTCGGCGGAACCGGGGTTTCCAACACGCCGGAAGTATGAAAACCCTGGAGTGCTCAGGCCACGGCCGGGCCATTGCCGGTGCATTTTCTCACAAGCCCGCGATTTCGGTGTGACACTGTGCGGCCACTCGCGGCAATCCCCGGCCGCGCGGTTTTTCGCATGACCGGATTTTTGCAACGCGCGGAATATACACTTTCGGCGGGCGGGATCAAAGCAGGAAGTATGCGGCCGGCAGCAGGGAACCACATGACGATGGAAGGACGCGCCATGACAGCACAACCCTGCGGCGCACGCAGGGTCCCGGCAGCAGGGCCGCGCCAGGGCCTTTACAGCAGGTATCCCCGCGCCAATTCGCGATACTGCCCCACCTGCCGGGCCTGCCAGTCTGCATCGCGGCCCAGCTCTTCCGCCAGCAACCGGGCCACGGCCGGCGCGGCAGCCATGCTCGCGGCGGCATCCAGCAGCAGCGCGCGCGTGCGCCGCGCCAGAACATCGCTCACGCTGCGCGCCATTTCCTGCCGCGCCGCCCACACGACCTCCACAGCACGGTAGGGCAGATTGGGGTGCAACGGCACGGCCAGCTCTTCCTGCGCCGCCATCAACTCCTGCAGCGCAGCGGCCTCGGAGCCGTAGACCGACCAGTGCGATTGACTGTCCACTTGCGCCTGCCAGCCGTGCAAGCGCAGGCTGTGCGTGGGGGAAGCCTGCTCCGGCAAACCCGCCATCTTCGCAGCTTGATCAATGGTATCCTGCGCCATTTTGCGGTAGATGGTCCACTTGCCGCCGGTGATGGTGAGCAAACCGGAGGGCGAGAGGATCAGGCTGTGATCGCGTGACAGCGCCGCGGTGGCGGTGGTCTCGTGGGATTTGACCAGGGGACGCAAACCGGCAAACACGCTCAACACGTCTGCCGGTGTCGGATCTTTCGTGAGGTAGCGCGCGGCGTGTGTGAGCAGAAATTCCACTTCGGCCGCCAGCGGCCGCGGCTCCAGTTGAATTTCCGTGACCGGGGTGTCGGTGGTGCCGACCAGCGTGCGATGGTGCCAGGGAATGGCGAACAGCACACGGCCATCGTCGGTGTGCGGCACCATGATGGCATGGTCGCTGGGCAGAAACCGGCGGTCGAGCACGAGGTGAACGCCCTGGCTCGGCGCGATCAACGGAGACGCGTGCGGATCGTCCATCTGCCGGATGGCATCACAAAACACGCCGGTGGCGTTGATTACGACGCGTGCGGGCAAGTCGAAACGCTCGCCGCTTTCCGTGTCCTGCGCGGCCACCCCGGTCACCAGACCGCCGGCTTTCAACAGTGCGGTGACTTTGACATAGTTCACCACGGTGGCGCCCAGTCCGGCGGCGGTTTGCGCCAGGCAGATGGCCAGTCGGGCATCATCGAACTGGCCGTCATAGTAGATCACGCCGCCACGCAGGCCCTTTGGCTCGAGCGTGGGAATGCGCTGCAAGGTGTCTTCGCGCGAGAGATTTTGTGAAGGGCCCAATCCCAATTTGCCGGCGAGCATGTCGTACAGCTTCAGGCCGATGCCATAGAACGGCCCCTCCCACCAATCATACAGGGGCACCACGAAGGCGAGATGATGCACGAGATGCGGCGCATTCTGCCGCAGCAGGCCGCGCTCATGCAGGGCCTCCAGCACCAGCGCGAGATTGCCCTGCTTGAGATAGCGCACACCGCCGTGAATCAATTTGGTGCTGCGGCTGGAGGTGCCCTGTGCGAAATCGCCCTGCTCCAACAACAGCGTGCGATACCCCCGCGCCGCCGCCTCCACCGCACAGCCCAGGCCGGTGGCGCCGCCGCCGATGATGATCACGTCCCACCGGCCGGTGGATCGCAACTGCTGCAACATCTCGGGGCGATTCATGTTTCCTCCTCGGGGCCTCGTCTGTCCGGCGGCGGCGGATGAGCAGCATCACTGCGTTCGCGGGGTGCCGGACGAGGCGGTGCTTCCGGTTGCCATGCTGCAAGCCCCCGTTCTGAAATGATTCACTGCGTGCGGGTGCGGTCAACTGCGGGGGATGACTCCTGCAGCGTGAGCGGCGGTGAAGTTCACTTTCTCCATCCCGGAAAAGGCTGCAGCGCCAGCGCACAGTCAAAGCGTTTGCCCGGGCCCCGGAAAAATTCCAAAAGCCTGCGCGACAAATTGAACCCGGCTCATCCTCAATTCTCAGAATTCTGTCAGAATCGACACCGCGGGTCAGAGGGTGGCGAAAATCGTCTCCAACTGTTCGATGCCGGACTGCAGCAGAAAGCCGGGGTTGCGGCCATAGCTTTTCACGCCGACGACGAAGAGATTCGGCTCGCCGCTGAACAAATCCTGTGGCGCAACGTTGATGCGCGCCAGGCAGTCGGTGACGTTGGTGAGCGCGTGGTAAAGCCCGCGCACGCCTTCGGAAACGCTGGAGAATTCTGCCGTGGTTTCGCGCAGGATTTCGAGATTGGGGCGATAGCCGGTGAGCGAAATCACCTCGTCGACTTCCACTTCCTCCGTGCTTTTCCCAACCTTGAGTGTTACGCGCAGCGCGGCCTGTGCTGTCTGTAACGCCTCCACGGTGGTGCGCCGCAGCACACGCAGTTGCGGCGGCGGATTCTGTGCCAGCGCATTGGCCGCACTGACGATCGTGGCGCGCTCGGTGAGCGGATCCTCCGCCACTTCCGCCACCGGCCGGGTGCGATCGGAGCGCACTGCCCACAGCACGCGTGTTTGCGGCGCTTCCTGGAGCAATTCATTCAAAGCCACGATGGTGTTGGCCGCGGAATGGCCGTGACCGAGCAGCAAAATGCGTTTGCCCGCGAACCGGCCGGCTAGTTGTTTGACATCAGGAGGCCGGCGCAGAATGCGACCGTGACCGCGCCGTTCGCCGGGCGCGGGCATGCCGCCCGCGCCGCTCCAATTGGCCTGGCCGAAAACGCCACTGGCATCGAAAACATAATCGGCCTGGTAAGTCTGCTCCCGGCCCTCGGCATCCTCCGCCAGGATGCGAAAGCTGCGCTCGGCACGCAAGGGGTGATGGGGCAGGCCGGTTTTTCCCAGCCCCGCGCGTGTCACCGCGACAACACGGCGGCCGGTTTGAATGCACTGGCGCAGCGGCTCGGTTTGGGCCAGGGGTTCCAGCACGGTTTGCACGAATTCGTTTCCAGTTTGAAGCGTCTCCGCGGCGGGCAGGCGGTCACGCAGCCGCGCCTGCACGCGGGGCGAGATGTTCATGCGCAGCGGGGAAAACATGCGAATATGGCCCCATTGCCGGATGTGCTCACCGACACGCCCGGCTTCCAGCACCGTGGTGTGAATGCCGCGCTCGAGCAAACGCAGGGCGGTTTCCAGGCCGATTGGCCCGGCGCCGATCACCAGCGCGTGTTTTTGATTCGTGTATGATGGCATCATGCAACTCGCAAGCGTGATTGATATTCCGTCAGCAATCGGGAACCTCTGCGAAAATCTTCCGGCAACGGCGCGGGCGGTGCCTCGAAAATTCCCGGGAATCTCCCCACGCCTTCCGCAGGGTGAGCGACCCCGGCACAGCCGGGGTCGCAACATAGCCGCACCGCCATGCCTTTGTGGAAGACCGGCAGGTTGAGCGGCGTCATGGTTGACTGGATCCTGTCAGAATAAAAGCGCAGACTTTGCCGCGCCGGCACCGCATGGCGCCCGCTGCCCATCCTACTCCTCGCGCGCCTGTACGTTCAAGGATTGAATATGATGCACCAGCGAAGCGCCGGCGCGCAGGGAAGCGCCGACGTGCACGGCCTCGGCCATTTGCTCCGGCGTGGCGCCTTCCTTGATCGCGCCGGTGGTCCAGGCATCGATGCAATAGGGGCATTGCAGCACATGCGCCACCGACAACGCAATGAGCGCCTTGGTCTTTTTGTCGAGCGCGCCGTCTTGATGACAGGTATTGTACCAGTCCAACCACATTTTGAACAATTTCGGTGAAGGGCCTGCAACTTCGCCGAAACGCGCCAAATCTTCGCTCAAGTAATAGCTGGGCATCTTGCTCTCCTGTGAAATGAATGGAAAAGATGAAAGCAGTGGAACCGGACAGAAGGTCCCACTGCTGCATGTCGCCGTGCAGAGAATCAAAACTTGCCGCGGCTGCGTTCCTTGCCCGGCAGGATTTCCAGGCAGGTGGTCCACCAGCCGGTCAGCACGGTGTCGATGAATTCCTGCGGCAGCTTCTCCTCGGCCATCTCGCGTGCCAGGCGGTGATGATCGTAGAGCAGGGGATGATACTCGACTGTCAGCGCCGGCGAGAATGCGACCGTGCTGTACCAAACGTTGGTCCTGCCGTCGTTTTCGGGCCGGCCAATGACACCGACGTTGGCAAACAGCTTGTTGCCGGGCAGGCGGCGCTGCCACTTGATGCCGGTGTGGGTGGCAAGGATCACATCGGCCTGGTAATCGTGAAAGAGTTTTTTGAGAAAATGATTGGGGGTGGTGGTTTCCCAGAGAAACTCGTTGGTTTTACGCGGTGAACCATGGCACAGGAAAACGCGGTAACCGCCGGTGGTGAAACGAATGAAGGGTGGCAGAGCACGCTGGTAGGCTTTGAATTCCGGCGAGGTGTGCGCGCGGGTGTAATCATAGCTGATTTGCGCGAAGTAGTTGTCGCGCGGATCGGTGTAGCCGCACTGGCAGTCCCGCAAATCGTTGCCGATGCTGTGGTCATAATTGCCCTGCACCACCTGTACCCGGCCTTCGATGAGCAGGGGGTAAACGCGGTTGGGATGCGGCCCGAAGGCGCCGAGATCACCCAGGCAGAAAATGGCGTCCGCACGCAGCCTGCTCACCTCACGCAACAAGGCGGCGAGAGCGAGATAATTGTTGTACACGCCGCCGAAGACCACAATGCGGCGGAAGTCAGTGGTGCCGAGGTTCATGCGTCACGTGCCGGGGCATAGTTGCTGCAAATGGCGCCGCTGAGATAGCAGGTGTAACAGGCCTGATGGCGCAGCGGGAAGGGGTGAAGGGCCTCGGCCAGGGAGTCGCCCAGTTTGGCGTCCGGTTTTTCAATGAGAATCGGGCAGACGAACACGCCGCGATCAGTGGCCGTGCGGCTGCTGCTGCACAGCAAAACGCCGGTGTCATAGCCCGCCATCATCTCCGGGGTGACGCGTTCCGCCGGTGTGTAGCCGCGTTCGCGCTCCGCCTCGCGCCCGATGCGCAGTGGCGGCAGAATCTTCAGACGCGGCCGGGTGTAGCCGATGTCGGCCAGCGCGGCACGAAAGCCGGCCAGCACCTGATCGTGTTGCTCATCCGGCCAGCTTTGCATGCAGGTGATGATGGGGAGAAAGCCGGCTTGCACCAGGTTCGCCACGCCCTGCAGGGCGCGCGCAAACGTGCCCCGGCCGCGGATCGGATCATTGGTGGCGGGCGAGAAACCATCCAGGCTGATGCGCAGCTCGAGGGTGTAGGGGCTGTGCGCCGCGAGCTGCTGCAGCTCGCGGGCAACGCGCGGGCTGAGCAGCAGGCCGTTGGTGAGCACGCTGGCCGGCCCGAGCGCGAGCGTGTCGCTGAGAATGTCGAGCAGCTCGTGGTTCATGAACGGCTCGCCGCCGGTGAAGTAATATTCCTTCACGCCCAGGCGCACGGACTCGGCGAGGTACTCACGCACCTGCCGGCGGGACATGAAACCAAAGGTGTGATTCCGGGGGCTGCAACTGATGAAGCAGTGGGTGCACCACAAATTGCAAATCGTTCCGCCAACTTGAAACCACAACGTATCGCAGTGCTGCAACGGGACGTATATCCCGGCGTGTGCCGTCTGAACCAACCCGACTTTTGCAGTGGACAGGTTGCGCTGTCCTTGCTCACCGTCGTATTTCTCCATGAATGTGCCGGACTCCACATGTTTGTAACGCCAATCTAGATCAAGTTATTTCTCTTCGCAACAGGAAACCAGGGTTTTTTTTGATACGCTGCACGATGCGAACCGGATTTTGTGGGGGATGAGGCGGGAAGGGCGGGTGGCGCGCGGCCGCGGCGGGGCAGCGACCGGCGGGTTGCACTCAAAGCAACCATTCGCTGCGATGCTCGCGGCGTTCCACCACCCCGATCAGTTTTTGCAGAAAGGTGTGGTAGTCGGCGAGATTGCGGTCGAGGCGCAACGCAGTGGCGAGGGATTCGATGGCGGAGCTGTAGTCCTCCTCCATCAGGGCGAGGTAGGCGAGCGCGAGCAGGGCATGCACGCAACGTTGATCGCGCTCGAGCGCGGCGAGATATTCCTGCTGGGCGGCGGCCCTGGCCCCCGCAAGCAAATGCAGGTTGCCGATGAAGCAGCGCAGGGTGGCGGAATCTTTGATGCGCGCTTGCACGGTTTGCAAGGCCTGCAGGGCGCGGGGATAATCACCTTGCTCGTAATGGTGCATCACCTCCGCCATCTCCGGTGTGCCGCTGCTGAAGCGGTAGCGTTTGTGCAACAGTTTGCCCAGGGGAAACGCTGCCAGCAACTCCTGCTGCAATTGCTGGCGCTCGACGGCGGCAGTCCCCGGCGGCTGCGCCGCGGCGGCGGGCGAACCTGCGGCCGCGGTTTTGAGCGGTCGCGCCGGCCAGGGCTGCAGCCAGCGGCCGTTCTGTTTGAGATATTGTTCGATGCGCTCGCGCGTGAGGGTGTAGCTCAGCTCCTCATCGAGATGGGCGATGATCTCCTCGACGCCGGCTTGCGGGTTTTCGCGGAGAACCTGGAGAATGGCCTGCTCCTGGCTGGTGGTCATGAATTTCGCGGCCAGCTCGCAACCGGCGGCTTCCGGATGCTGTTTGTCGAGATCGCGCAGGATGTTTTTCAGGGCAATGACCGTGATGTCATCGTGAGTGATATGGTCTCCGGCAAAACGCTGCAGCAGGCTGCGCAATTCCATCAGGAATTCGGTGGGTGAAAGTTCGCCGTGCTGCATGATGAAATCAATCAGTCGCTGCCGGCCAAAATATTCACCCGCGCTGTTGCGCAGGGAGAGCAGGCCGTCGCTGTAAAGCAGCAGCAGGTCGTTCTGGGCGAGCGCGACTTTTTCACTTTCAATCGTGCTCAAATTGGGGGCAAAACGGCCGTTTGCCTCATCCACCGTGGCCGACATCCGGCCGAGCGGTGCACCCGAAGTATTCAACAAAAAAATCTGGCCCAGTGCCGGACGGTAGATCAGCATGGGCAGATGGCCGGCGCTGGCGAAATGCAGCAGCCGCTTGTTTTGATCGAAGATCGCGTAGAAGGCGGTCAGCCGGAAATCCGAAGTGCAGGAGGCGGACAGGCATTGATCGAGATAGCGCAGCGTGGCGGCGGCGGAAAGCCCCGTGCTGTTCGAACGCAAAACCGTTTTCAACACCGGCGAGCTTTCCTCCGGGATTTTGCCGGTCATGTCCGCCAGCAGCACACCGACACGGTTTTCCCCGAGAATGAGAAAATCAACCTGGTCGCCGGCCTCCTGAGCCGCGGGCAGATACAAATAGTCAATCAGCAGACCGCTGCGTTCCTGGCGTTTGCGCGGAATGTAAGGGAAAATCGTCGCCTCGTCTTCGTTGCAATGATGGCGCGGCTGGCGCAATTCCAAATTGCCATTGCGTTCAGCGGCTGGTTTGGCGGTGGTTGCAGAGGTCGTCGCAAGGGGCTGGCTGGTGACACGGGCACGTTCACTGACACTGGTCCGTTGCGGGTTGAGAACCGCGGGACTGGTGGCGGAGAGAGAATTGTTTTCGAGATTTGCGTGCATGGCCATTGAACGAGGGTCGCCGTTCGCTTCCGCAAGCGGTTCGCATGGCTGGCAGTGACACGATCGCGTTGCCAAAAGCTCTCCGTCTCATAGCCACTCTTCACGGACGCGCAAAAGCGGGAGCAGAAAGGGTCACAGGCTTCTGCCCCTCAAGCAAATCCGCGCGCCAAAACGGTTGCGAGACTCTTTAGGGAGGAGAGAGGGCATACTGGAATCGCGCCATGCCCTCGCGAAGATGCTGTCACCGTGTTGAAACGGCGGCAATATACCATCATGCCGTTCCTTTGTCAAGCAAAAACTATGACCTTCCTCAGCCTCCGTTATGTGTGTGGCCGCAACGCAGACCTCTTGTCTGCAGGCAGGGAAGCCTGTGCTGCTTCACACGTTCCTTTCCTGCCCGGAGGCAGCGCGGCAACCTCGTTCAAGCGCCTGCTCACTGGCCTTTGCCCACCAGCAGCGAAAAATTTTTTGCCAACCCTTGCACCTCAGTTCTTTTTTCTCTATTTTGCCTGTGCGCAAAAAGACGAAGCCGCACCAAACCAATGGAAAGGCCAAGCCATGAAGCGCAAAATCGCTGTTCCTTACAATCTGAACAGTGTGCACAGCCTGCGCAATTCGGAAGGTCAACCTCTGGGTACCTGGCTGCTGCAATCTGTTTCCCCCATTCTGCTGCGTATTTTCTACGACGAGAAGTTCTTCTACCGCGAAATCCTGCACTTTGGCTGAGTCCGCCAGACTGTTGTTTGCCATTTCCCCTCTGTCTCCGCTGAATTGATGGAAATTTCCCCCGCGAAGGCGTCTTGTTTCCGCTTCCCCGGGGAAACTGCCCCCGGTTTTTGCCCTGCCGGGAATGGCAGAGTCTTGCCTGTTGCATTTTCTGGAGTCACGCTGATCAACCGTGGAGTCAGTCATCATGGTTTCGACATACATTTCCCCAGCCGCCGCGCGGCCCACGCCGCTGTTGCCGCCACACAGCAGTGCCACTGAAGGCAAAAGACTGCCGGCTGCCGCACCCACGCAGAATCAACAATACGAAGAAATTTTGCACGAATGCCGCAAATGGCTGGACATCATTTCCGGCACCGTGCTGGATGAACGCCAGCACCATGCCATGATCGAAGAAACGTTGCGCAATCACATCGATTACATCAACAAGCAATGGGGGCACGCGCGCAAATCCGTCTCCGCCGCCGGCGATTATGCCTGCCTGGAGTGGATGGGCCAGGCTTCGAAATTCTGGGACAATCTCGGCCGCGAATACATTGACTGCCTGGGCGGCTACGGACTTTACAATGCCGGCATCCGCCATCCCCAAATTGTGCAGGCGGTGCAGGCACAGTTGCAGCGCAATCCCCTCTCCAGTCAGGAACTGCTCGATCCGCTGCGTGGCGCATTGAGCAAACTGCTTGCACAAATTACACCGGGGCGGTTGCAGTACAGTTTTTTGATCAACAACGGCACCGATGCGGTGGAAGGCGCCATTAAGCTGGCACGTGCCCACACACGCCGTCATGGCTTTGTCAGCTCGTTGGGGGCTTTTCATGGCAAGTCACTCGGCTCGCTCAGCCTCATGGGCAAGCTGCGTTACCGCAAAGCCTTCGAGCCGCTGCTGCCCGATGTCACCTTTGTGGAGTTCGGTGATGCCGAGGATCTGGAGTTCGAATTGCACAAGGCGGAAAAAGTGGGCTGGCAAGTGGCGGCGGTGGTGCTCGAACCGGTGCAGGGCGAGGCGGGTGCGATCGTACCGCCTGAGGATTATTGGCCCAGGGTGCGCGAGATTTGCGACCGTTACGGGGTTTTGCTGGTCGCCGATGAAGTCCAGACCGGCCTGGGCCGCACCGGTAAAATGTTTGCCGTCGAGCATTGGAACGTTGTGCCGGACATCATGTGCCTCGGCAAAGCCCTGGGCGGCGGGGTGATGCCGCTCGCGGCTTTCATCTCGACCGCCGAAATTTGGACGGCCTTTGAAAAGGACCCGCAAGTGCATTCCTCCACCACCGGCGGCAATCCGCTCGCCTGTGCCGCCGGCATTGCGGCGATCGCCGTCACCCTCGCCGAGGATTTGCCCGGCCAGGCCGCCCGCAAGGGCGCCTATCTGCTGGCGGAATTGCAGCGCCTGCAGCAGCGCTTCAGTGACATCATTGCAGATGTGCGCGGCAAGGGCCTGCTGCTGGGCATGCAATTCCGCAATGCCGAATACGGCTGGCAGGTGGTTTCGCGGCTGTTCCGCAAGGGCGTGCTGGTGGCCGGGACCATGAGCAACTCCGAAACCGTGCGCTTCGAACCGGCGCTCAACATTCCCGAGGAATTGCTGCAGGAAATTCTCAACCGCCTGGAAGACACCCTGCGCGAAGTCCGTCAGGGCCGGTTGAGTTGAAGAATTTGTTTTTGGGAAGCAAAATCGCTATCGTGGCCGCACCGGCTGGGCGGAGACAGACACAGCCCCTGCCGGGGACTGTGCCTGCCAGCGCTGCGCAACACGCCGCCTGCCGGGAATTCATGTCTGCGTGGGAGCCAAGATGAACATCCGGATCTTGATCACCGGCGGCACGTTTGACAAAGAGTATGATGAGATCAATGGCCGGCTTTTTTTCCGCGACACGCATGTGCCGGAAATGCTGCGCCTGGGCCGCTGCCGCCTGCCGGTGGTGCTCCAAACCGTCATGATGATCGACAGCCTGGACATGACGGAGGCGCACCGCCACCTCATTTTGCAGGAATGCCGCACCTGTCCGGAGGACAGGATCGTCATCACCCATGGCACCGACACGATGGTGGAAACCGCACACCTGCTGGCGCACGGGGTGAAGAACAAAACCATCGTGATGACCGGCGCCATGGTACCCTATGCCTTTGGCAGCTCGGACGGCCTGTTCAATCTCGGCAGCGCCCTCTCTTTCGTGCAGGCGTTGCCCGCCGGTGTTTACCTCGCCATGAATGGCATGTTTTTCACTTGGGATAATGTGCGCAAGAATCGTGAACTGGGCGTGTTCGAGCGCGTGCGGTGAGCCACCCCGGACCCGCCGCTGGGCATGCCTTTGCTGTTTGAGCGTTCTTGGCGTTTGGGCACAGGACGTGCTCAGCCAGCAGGAGGCACTGGTCATTCTGGCGCCGCCGGTGTTTCAGGCAGCCGGGGAGAGTGAAACCGATTCGGCGGCGGTGCGCCTCCCGACCCCGGCAGACAGCACAAGACGGCGCCTGCGTTGTGAAATCGATGCCGGCTACCACCAACCGCCGGTGCATCCCTACTTCCGCGATGAATATCGCCTCCTGCAGGATGTGCGCCGGCTGGTGGATTTCGTCGCGCCTTATCGTGTGCGGGGTATGGAATCACTGGCGGAGCTGAAGGCCATTGCCGAGGCCATGCCGGTTGCCAAACAAACCGCAATCATTCGCGTGGCGGTGGGGGGCAGTCTTGCCAATTATGTTTCGGAGATCGTGAGCCGGCATCTGCGCCGCCAAAACCTGGGTTTCGTGCAGTGGCAACTGGAGAAGGTGTCGCTGCGCCGGCAGCTCGGCAGGTTTCAGGTGAATGGGTATGGCGGCCTCCATGCCCGCGGCATGAGCGTGACGCTGCCGGCCTGGCGTCTTCACTATTCCCACCACGTCACGGCATACTATCGCTACGATAGTTTCAACTACTGGCCCCGGCCGTTTCTCGGTTTCAACTACATGCGGCTGGACCAGCGTTCGCTGCTGGGGCCGCGCCTCGCCCTCGCCGGCAGCCTTTTCGCCCTCAGCTATGATTGCGATCTGCCCACCCTGATCACCGCCTTTGCCTTGCGCCGCTCCAACCGGCTGATCATCCGCCTGGAATACATTGATTACTTCACCATCAAGAACGCGGATTATTTCAAGAGTGAAGTGCTGCTGCACTGGTAGGGCGCCGGGCGCCGCCCGGCATCACAACTGCGCCGCGATGAAATCGCCGCATTCGCGGGTGCCGAGCCTGCCGCCGATGTCGGCCGTCACCTGGTTTTCCTCCACGGCGCGCTGCACCGCGCGCTGCACCGCCGCTGCGGCCGCGGCATGGCCAAGATAATCGAGCATCATGGCAACCGTGGTGATCGCCGCGATGGGGTTGGCCTTGTTCTGGCCCGCCAGGTAGGGCGCGGAGCCGTGCACCGGCTCGAACAGCGACACCCGGCCGGGATGAATATTCGCGGAGCCGGCCATGCCCAAACCACCCTGCAGCATCGCGCCCAGATCGGTGATGATGTCGCCCAGCATATTTTCCGTGACGATGACCTGAAAGGCCTCCGGCGATTTCACCATTTTCATCACCAGCGCATCGACAAAGTAGTGGTCCTGCTCGATGTCGGGATACTCGGCGCCCACCTCGGCAAACACGCGCTGCCAGAGATCGTGGCCATAGCGCAAGACGTTGGACTTGTCGCTCATGGTCACGCGCCTGCGGCCGTGTGTGCGCGCATACTCGAAGGCGGCGCGGATGATGCGCTCGACGCCTTTGCGCGTGTGAATCGACTCCTGGGTTGCCACCTCATCCGGCGTGCCTTTTTTGAGAATGCCGCCGGCGCCCACATACGGCCCCTCGGTATTCTCGCGCAACACCACAAAGTTGACATCCTTCACGGTTTTGCCCTTCAGCGGGCACAAGCGTTCGTGCAGGAGCTGCACCGGCCGCAGGTTGATGTAAAGGTCCAGCTCGAAACGCATGGCGAGCAAAATCTCCCGGCCGTGGCGCATGTCGGGAATGCGCGGATCGCCCAGGGCGCCGAGATAGATCGCTGCGTAATTGTTGCGAAACTCCTCCATCTGGCCGGGCGGCAGGCCCACACCCGTCTTCAGGAAATAATCCGCCCCGAATGCGAATTCCACCAGCTCCAGGCCGAGGCGGAAAGTTTCGTTCACGCGCCGCAGCACCTTCACCGCCTCCTGAGTAACGTCGACGCCGATGCCGTCGCCGGCGATGATTGCTATTTTCTGCATGGCAATTCCTTCCCTGATATGAAAACGCAGGCAGTCTGCTTCAAATTCCCGTCGCAGGGCGGGACGCTCGCCATCGAGCCGGGCGCGGGAAAAAGCAAGGCTGGAGGCACCCGCCGGATCGACAATGGCTGCCACCGCGGGAAAGAAAAACGCAACCGGAATTTCCGCGGCGATGACTTTGGGCATGCAGGACAGCAGGTTGGCAATGGCGTCCCGGTTCAACCGCTGTTTCCGGCAAGCTGCGGGTGCAATATAAGAACGCGCTTGAGAATGTCAAGCCGGTGCCGCTCCCCTGTGTGTGAAAGGCTTGCAACCCGGCTCAACGCATGAGTGGCCCGCAGGCCACTGCCCAGACCGGGCGCCCAGGTGGCATCTGCTGGCGCCGGTGTCGAGTCTGTGCTTGCCATGGCAGCGCTGTCGGCAAGGCCCGCCATGTAAAATTCAAGTTCCAAATTACTTCTTTTGCGATTATCTTTCACCAACCGGCTGACATTGATGGCTGCCGCCACCTTCACGCTCTGGCAGGCTGCGGCACGGCTCGGGTTCCACAAATGATGTGCGCCAGAGCACAGCCTGGGACAAGCTCATGCGAAATCCGGTATTCTCCCGCCTGCGCTGGCACAGCGGCGATTGGAACGGCTTCTGGGCACTGTTCGCCGACAACCTCGCCAACATGGTCATCCTTTCCGGTGTCCTCATCGGCATTTTCAAATTCGATCATGAGGTGGTGTTCGGCCGGATTCTGCCCGGCCTGGGGGTCGCGCTGCTGTTCGGCCTGCTGTGTTATGTTCATCTTGCCCTGCGCCTCGCCGCCCGCGAACAGCGCGAGACGGTCACGGCCCTGCCCTATGGTATTTCCACCCCGGTGATGTTTGTCTATCTCTTTGCCGTGATCGGCCCGGTGTACTTCAGCACTTCGGATGCCCTGCTGGCGTATCGCGTCGGTCTGGCGGCGGGCTTCATCGGCGGCCTGGTGGAGATGAGTGGCGCGCTGGTTGGCCCGGCACTCCGCCGCCTCACTCCGCGTGCCGGCATGCTCGGTACGCTCGCCGGTATTGCGCTGGTCTGGATTGCCGCCGTGCCTTGCGCCCTGATTTTCGAAAACCCCACAGTCGGCCTGCCGGCATTGGTCATCATCCTGCTCGGCTTGATCGGATTCTACCGCCTGCCCTTCGGGCTGCCCGCCGGTCTGGTGGCGATCATCCTGGGCGTTGCGATGGCCCTGGTCACCGGCAAGGCGGAGTTACACTGGGAAGCCACTGCCTGGCATTTCCCTGTACCCGTACTGGAGGACTTGTATCTCGGTTTGCAGGCGCTCTGGCACCGGCCGGAAATTCTCGCCGTGGTGCTTCCCCTCGAGATCTACAATTTCATCGAGACCATGAACAATGTGGAAAGCGCGAAGGCCGCCGGGGATGATTATCCGACGGCGGCCTGCCAGGTGATCGACGGCCTCGGCACGACGCTGGGCGCGGTGTTCGGTTCACCCTTCCCCACCACGGTTTACATCGGCCATCCCGCCTATAAACGGCTGGGCGCACGCACCAGTTATGCCCTGCTGGTGGGTGTGGTTTTCTTTTTTGCCGGCATGACCGGCGTGATTGCCTTTCTGCGCCATCTCATTCCGGAAGCCAGCGTCGCGCCCCTGTTGGTGTTCGTCGGCATCGTGATCGCACAGCAGGCGTTTCGGGCCACGCCCGTGGGCCATGGCGTGGCCGTTGCCTTCGCCCTGATCCCGCACATCGCCGATCTGCTCAACAAACAACTGCAGGGCACGATTCTGGAGTTGCGCGGCCCCAATGCCGCCACCGCGGAACTGCTCGCCCGTCTTGCCGAGCGCCAGGGCGTGCACCTGCAAGGCTATGCGATGCTGTCACAGGGCGCGATTCTCACAGGACTCTTGTGGGGCGCGATTGTGGCTTTCCTGATCGATGGCAAATTGCGCTCCGCCATGCTGTTCAGCGGGCTGGCGTTCCTGCTGGCCCTCTTCGGACTGATTCACGCGCCCACGCTCGGTTTTTCCCTCTCCCCGCCGGCTCTGGGTTATTTGTTGTTGACGATTCTGCTCGGCTTGTGCGAGCTGTTCAAGGTGAAGAAGGTGGAAGGAGGGGAATTTTAGTGGGACCACATCAACGGCCGCACGCTGGCGTTCGCAAAGAGCAACGGCCCTGCCCGGATGTCATCGGGCTGGCCATGTGTCGTGAGTTGACAACCCAAATCGTGCCGGCCCCTTCTGACTCGTTGCCCCGGCGCGTTTGGCAAATGTCGGAAAAGTCGGTTGCTCATGCCAACCCACGGTTTCCCCCATGCGGCATGGCTTCGCCACGCCCGGGAAAACAAGCAACCGTCTCACCTTCTCCGCCCGGCAATCGTGCCAACCTGCCACGAATGGTTCACAAGACCGAAGACGAGGGGCCCCCCGCGCCATCGGCGCTAAAGCAGGTCGGTGCCGTTGGCCACCAGATTGAACTGGCAGCCGAGAAACTTTGCGGCTTTGCGGCAAAACAACATGCGGGAGAGAAAGATTTCGAAATATTCCGCCACCGGCGAGATTTTGGTGTCGAGCGACAATTCCAGCCGGATGATGCGCTGTTTGGCATCCACCACCAGGCTGCTTTTCTCCACTGCGTAGTTCACCCGGTCGTGAATGTCGAATTTGATCATTTCGGGATTGCGCACGCGCGAGCGGTGGACGTCAGACTTGTCGGCAATGATCAGGCCGGAAGCCACGGCATTGATGGGCTCGCAACTGACTTCATCATGGTTGCCGATCGCCGCCACGATTTGCGTGATCTCCATGGGGTCCATGCCCATCTGCAGCAGCAGGGTGTGCGCCAGCATGGCGCCGGTGAAGGGATGATTGACGCGGTTGAAAACGTTGCCAATGTCGTGCAGGTAGCCGGCGATTGCCGACAGCTCGGCTTCGCGCTCGGAGTGTCCTAGATCGAGCAGAATCTTGCGCGCATTGCGCGCCACCATGCCGCAATGCCGGCGGCCGTGTTCGGTATAGCCGATAACCTCGAGATACTCGTCGGCGCGTGCGATGTAGGCGTCGACCAAAGCGTCCGCTTTGACGTCGTTCAAAGTAATCATGTTGTTGCTCCTCAGGGCAGGATGAACGGCCTGGCCGCCCCGGGTTCCTGATGTCCGCAGACGCCATGCCGGCGGCCCGGACGCGCCGGGCCGGTCACTCAATATCAAAAAGCCCGCTGCCCGGCTGCAGGAAGGGATTGTGGCGCCGTTCGAATCCGATCGTCGTCTCCCCGCCGTGGCCCGGCAGCACCACCACCCCGTCCTCCAGCACCAGCAGCTTTTCCGTAATCGTCTTCATCAAAGTTTCATAAGACCCGCCCGGCAGGTCGGTTCGCCCGATCGAACCGCGAAACAGAACATCCCCGACCACCGCCAGTTTTTCACCGATCAGCAGCAGGCTGCCGGGAGAATGCCCCGGGCCATGGCGAACCTGCAATTGCTCCCGGCCGATCAGCAGGGTGTCGCCCTCGGCGAGAAAGCCCGCCACTTGCGGCGGGGGAATCTGGCCGAGAGGGAAGCCCAGCATCGCCGCCTGCCGCCCCATGTTTTGCAGCAGCGGCAGATCTTCGCGATGCAAATAGACCGGGAGCTGGAAGCGCTCCTGTGCGCTGCGACAATGCAGGACGTGATCGAGATGCGCGTGGGTGAGCACGATGCGCTGCAACTGCACGGCATGCGCCGCGACCACCTCGGCGATGCGGTCGATTTCATCGCCCGGGTCGATCAGTATGCCCGCGCGCGTTGGCTCATCCCACAGCACATAGGCATTCATCGCGAACGGGCCCACGGTGATGCGGTGCCATTTCAAGGCTGCCATATTTTTCTGCGCTCCTCAACCAATGCACGCAGGCGGTCGACCTGTTCACGCGAAACCGAGTAGTGCCCGAGCTTCTCCAGGCCCCGGGCACCCCCGTGAAAATCCGAGCCACCGGTTTGCAGCAGACCGAATTTCTCCGCCAGCTCCTGAAAAAAGCGCTGGCGTTCGCTGCTGTGTTTGGGGTGAATGGTTTCGATGGCATCCACCCCGATCTTGATGATTTCCAGCACGATTTCCGTCGTGAGATTTTGGCCGGGGTGGGCCAGACCCGCCAGGCCGCCGGCCTGGTGGATGATGGCGATGCCCGCCGCCGGTGCCAGCTCGGGCTTGGGCACGAAGGCGGGCTTGTCTTCCGCGAGATAGTGATTGAAGGCGTCCTGAAAAGTGGTGACATAGCCTTCACGCACGAGCGCATTGGCCACGTGCGGCCGGCCGATGCAGCCCTCGCCGGCTTCCTGCAAAACCGCCTCGAATGACATGGCCACGCCCAGGCGATTGAGCTTCTCGACGATGCGCGAGGCCCGGCGCCGGCGTTGCTCCTGGAGCGTGTGCAGAAAGTGCAGCAGGCCGCGGTCGCGGTAGTCGATGAAATAGCCCAGAATGTGCACGTCGTAGCCGCGATGGCTGGTGCTCAGCTCGACGCCCGGGATGATCTCCAGGCCGGTGCGCGCGGCCTGCGCCAGCGCGCGTTCGATGCCGCCGATTTCATCATGATCGGTGATGCCCAGCCCCTGCAGGTTTCTCTGCGCTGCGAGCAGGACCAGCTCCTCCGGTGTGTGCTGGCCGTCGGAGCGGCTGGTGTGGGTGTGCAAGTCATACATGCCGGTCAAACCCTGGGCAGCGTGACACCGCTCTGTCCCTGATATTTCCCGGCCTTGTCCGCATAGGAGACTTCACACTCCTCGTCGCTTTCGAAGAACAGAATCTGCGCAATCCCCTCATTGGCGTAAATCTTGGCGGGCAGGGGCGTGGTGTTGGAGATTTCCAGGGTGATGTAGCCTTCCCATCCGGGCTCCAGCGGCGTGACGTTGGTGATGATGCCGCAGCGGGCGTATGTCGATTTCCCGACGCAGATGGTCATGACGTTGCGCGGCACGCGAAAATATTCGATCGTGCGGCCGAGCGCAAAGCTGTTGGGCGCAATCACGCAGACCTCGCCGCGATAATCCACGAACGACTTGGGATCGAAGGCCTTGGGGTCCACCATCGCGCCAAAGACGTTGGTGAAGATTTTGAATTCGTCGGCGATGCGGACGTCATAGCCATAGGAGGACAGGCCGTAGGAAATCACCCGCGGCCGGAGGCCCCGGTCTTCGAAGGGCTCGATCATTCTGTGCTCGAGCGCCATTTTGCGAATCCAGCGATCGGATTTGATGCTCATGCCAGCTCCCTCGGAGTCGTTTGGGCCCGCACAGGCAGGCGCGTTCGTTGCAGGTTGCAAAAGGTGATGGTCGCAAAGCCCCACGGGCGCGGCCTTCGCCCTTCGCGGACCGGACACAGGACCTGCGGCAATCCCGCGGTGACGCTTGGAGTCGCGCAGGCCTTCCCGCCTGCAGACAAGATGTTTACGCTTCGTCCCCGCACATAACCAGGGGCATTACAGGTGCACAGGCGTGGCGCGCCGGTGGCGGGCGCCTGATCGACTCAGGAGGTGCTGGCTTCGGCTTCGCGCAGGGCTTTTCTGACCGCCGCCGGCAGGGCGAGCCGGGAGATCCAGATGCTGATTTCATAAAGCCCCAGCAGCGGCACGGCGACCAGGATCAGGGTAAAGGCATCCACCGTGGGTGTGATGACCGCGGCCACGACAAAAATGACGATGATGCTGTACGGCCGTTTTTGCCGCAAAAATGCCGGGGTCAAAAGGCCGATGCGGGTGAGCAAAAAGGCAATCACCGGCATTTCAAAGAGAATGCCGGTGAGGAAAATCAACGTCGTGACGAAGCCGAAGTATTCCTCGATCGAAATCATCGGCATGAGGTCCGCGGACTGAAAACTGAGCAGGAATCCCAGGCCGAATTTGAGCACGATGAAGTAGCAAAAAGCGGCGCCCAACCCGAAGCACAGCACGGTAAAAAACACCAGGGCGGGCACGAAGCGTTTCTCCTGCTCCAGCAGGCCGGGGGCCACGAACAACCAGAGCTGGTGGAAGACGAACGGCAGGCTGAAGAGCAGGCCGGCGGTGGCCGCCAGTTTGACGTAGATCATGAAGCCGCCGGTGGGTGTGAAAAACACCAGCCGCGACGGTTCGGCCGCGCCGGCAGGCTGTTTTTCGACCGCCAGGCGGAGGGCGTCATTGTAAGGGGCCACCAGAAACGCGAAGATCTCGTCGATGAAAAACAGGCTGGCGATGGTGGCCAGCACGACGAACAGCAGCGAGTAAAAAATGCGCCGGCGCAATTCTTCCAAATGATCAAGAAATGGCATTTCCCGTTCGTCGGTGTACCGGCGCGGCCGCTTCACCGTGTTGGAGGGGGCTTCCATTTCAGGCAAAGATCTCGAGGCCCTTGAGCTCTTCGAGAAATTCCTCTTTCGCTTGAAACTTGCGATACACCGAGGCAAAGCGCACGTAGGCCACTTCGTCGATCTTGCGCAGCTTTTCCATCACCAGTTGGCCGATCAGCCGCGAGCTGATCTCCTCATGGTTGCCGTCGCGCAGGCGCGATTCGATTTCATCGACGCACTGGTTGATGGTCTCCATCGAGACCGGCCGCTTGCTGCAGGCGATCTGGATGCCGTGCAGGATTTTCTCCCGGTTGAAGGGTTCCCGCCGGCCGTCGCCCTTCACGACGATGAGCGGCGTCTCCTCGATGTACTCCTTGGTGGTGTAGCGTTTTTGGCAGGAGAGACACTCGCGCCGGCGTCGCACGACGCGACCCTCGTTGCTGGTGCGCGAATCGATGACGCGACTGTCCTCGTGATGGCAGTAGGGACAACGCATGGTTCGACCTATTCGCTCGAGGTTAACTCTGCGTACAGGGGGAAACGATGGCTCAAGTCGAGAACTTGCTCCCGTACCCGGGCAATCGTCGTCTCGTTCCGAATATCGGAAAGCACTTTGTCGATCAGAAAAGCGACCTCGCGCATTTCATTTTCCTTCATGCCGCGCGTGGTGAGCGCCGGGGTGCCGATGCGAATGCCGCTGGTCACCGTCGGCGGCTGCGGATCGCCGGGCACCATGTTCTTGTTCACCGTGATGCCGGCTTTTTCCAGCGCGGCCTCGGCATCTTTGCCGGTGAGGTCGCGGTTGCGCAAGTCGACCAGAAAGAGATGGGTGTCGGTGCCGCCCGAAACGATATCATAGCCCAGATCCATCAGCTTTTTGCACATGGCCTGGGCGTTGGCGATCACCTGGCGGGAATATTCCAAAAATTCGATTTGCAGCGCCTCCTTGAAGGCCACCGCTTTGGCGGCGATGACATGCATCAGCGGCCCGCCTTGAAAACCCGGGAAGACGGCGGAATCGATCAGTTCCGACCACTTTTTCCTGCGGCCCTTGGGCGTGGTCAGGCCGAGGTCGTTCTCTTCATCCTTGCCGATCAAAATCATGCCGCCGCGCGGGCCGCGCAGGGTTTTGTGTGTGGTGGTGGTCACCGCGTGGCAATGGGGCAGCGGGCTCTCCAGCAGCCGGGTGGCGATCAGGCCGGCGGGATGCGCGATGTCCGCCACCAGCTTGGCACCCACTTCGTCGGCGATTTCGCGAAAAACATCATACTCGAACTGGCGCGAATAGGCGCTGGCGCCGGCAACGATCAATTGCGGCTTGTGCTGGCGCGCCAAATCGCGCACGCGGTTCATGTCGACGCGCTGCGTTGTTTCCTCCACGCCGTAGAAGACCACGTTGAAAATTTTGCCCGAGAAGTTCACCGGGCTGCCGTGGGTGAGATGGCCGCCATGTGCCAGATTCATCCCCAAAATCGTGTCGCCCGGCTTCAGAAACGTGAAGTAGGTGGCGAGGTTGGCCTGGCTGCCGGAGTGCGGCTGGACGTTGGCGTATTCCGCGCCGAACAAACGGCAGGCGCGCTCGCGTGCCAGTTCCTCGACGCGGTCGACGTATTCGCAGCCGCCATAGTAACGCTTGCCTGGATAGCCCTCGGCATATTTGTTCGTCATCGGCTGGCCGAGCGCCTCCAGCACCGCGAGACTGCAGTGATTTTCCGAGGCGATCAACTCCAGTGTCTCATTCTGCCGGTTGATCTCATCGAGCACCGCACGATGAACCTCCGGGTCGATCTTGCTGAGATGCTGCACGAACGATCTCCTTTGGCGGCTGCGCGGCCGCTTAGTGGTGGAGCCATGCATAGCACGGCCCGCTTGCCTGGCTATGATTCTTGTTCATGAAGTAATCGTCATTGCCGGGCAGCAGCGCGGCGAGCGCTGCCATCCGTTGTTTCGCCTCCGTGCGCGTTGCGGCATCCTGTTGCGCCCTGGCATAGGCCTCATAAGCGAGTTGAAAAACCAGCTTGTCGTCAAATGTCAGCCGGCCGCTGGCGCGCACGCACGTGCGCGCACAGGTTTCATAAATTTCGCCGAGCATGAGCAGCGCGCTGCCATAGCCCGGCCGGTGTTGCAGCGCCTGTTGCACAAGGGCACGCGCGGCCGCGAATTGCCGCAAACCATTGCGGCAGGCTGCCATCTGCACCAGCAGCGCGGGATCATCTCCCGCCAGCGCCCGTGCCTGGGTGAAGCTGGCGAGCGCCTGTTCGAATTGTCCCAGATTTCTCTGCGCCTCGCCCATCAGACTCATCGCCTTCGCGGTGCGGGGCGCATGGGCAAGATAGCGCTCGAGCAGCACGCGGGCGGCCTGGTATTCACGGCGGTCCAGGCGCGCCACGGCCAGCCGCAACAGTGTAAGAGTATCCCCCGGCTGGCGGTCGAGCGTGTGCTCCAAACTGGCCAGCCATTTTTCCGTCTCGCCGCCGGCTTGATACAGCTCCTCGAGCTGGCGCCGGGCCTCGTCATCGGCGGGATTGGCTGTCACCAGCGTTTCCAACAGCGCTATGGCCTCCTGCGGCTGCCCGCTGCGGCGGTACAGTCCCGCCAGTTTGCGCAGGTCTTCGACTGTGGCCTGCCCGCGGTGCTGCAGCTCGCGATATTGTGTGATCGCCGCCGCGTAGTCACCCTGGCTGCTGTGCAGAAACGCCAGGTTGCGTCGCAGATTGTCATCCGCGGGAAAGCGTGCCACGCCCAGCGCATAAACCTGCCGCGCGCTGTCGATCTGGCCGAGCTTGAAATAGGCCTGTCCCAGGTAGTTGAAAACTTTGTCGAAACGGCGCATGCTGTCGTGCCTCGCCACCTGCCAAAAGTGTGGCAGAGCTTCGGCATAGCGCCGGTGCTGATAATGATCCCAGCCCCGGCTCCAGCTTTTTTCCAATGCCGCATGGCCGGCCGGCTGGCACGGGGCCGCATGCGGCACCAGCATCAGCCAGAGCTGGAACAGCATGATGGCAGCAACAAAGGGGAGAGAGGGTTTGCGAATACCGCAACGGCGGCTGCTCATCAGAAATCGTCTCGACCGTGACATCTCCCCGCAGGCATGTGGCGGCACCCACATCGAATTGACGCTGATGTTAATAAAAACGGCCTAAAGATGCAAGCAAAAGGTCGGCCGGTTTGGTAATGCCTCGGCTACGCCCGGAGACGCAGCGCAGAACCCGCCACAAATACCAGGGAAAATCTGTTGGTTTTTGTGGTGATGTGCCTTGTGTTCGGCAATTGCCGCAGAAAAATGCTTTGCGTCTCTGTCTTTCTGCGGCGTTGCATTGGTTTTTTGTCTGTATCCACCCGGTGAACCCATCTTGAAGCTTGCCGAAGCAAGAGGTATTTTCGAACTTTTTTTAGCGCGCACTTTTGTGGCGACCAGCCGGAAATGGCAACCGAATGGCAATTCAGATAACGGCCCT